>JAAYIO010000141.1 GCA_012523385.1 Methanomicrobiales archaeon | reverse complement strand
CACCACGGTTCTTCGTTCTCAAGGACATGGCGCCATTCTTCTACGCAGTCACACCCCGCATCCACACATCGCCGCAGATGAATCTGGTTTCCCTTGCTGACATACGTGGTGATGGCCTCCACAATCTCACGGTCGCATACGCCGCAATTGTGGGGCCCCCGCCGTTTCCCTCCGCCCACCGGATCACACTGCACATAGTGATCGGTGGAGAGCAATGCATCAACGGCGCTCCAGAGATAGGGCGGCCGAAACGACCCCTGTTTCCAGTACTGCTCCACTTCAGTGCGGGTCTGAACCGTGCAGAGGTTCATCGAGATGATATCAGAATAGGGGATGACCTCGCGAATGGACTGTTTCATATCATGAAGAGCCTCACGTTCGGTGAGAAACGGCGGTTTCATCATGAGATAGGTCTTGATCCCGACATCTGCCTGCCGTGCCACGGCGACTGCATCTTTAAAGTCCTCAAACGTGAGTCCTTTGCGGATGCTCTTTTCCCGGATGTAGTCATTCGTGGTCTCAAGGCCCATCGCCACATAGAGTGCGGCGTCGCCATTGGCCTGTAATGCCTCCCGGAAGGCGACAAGCGATTCTTCCTCGACATATTCCGTGCGCGTCTCTGCAATAACCACCTTGCCGGAAAAGAGTGCCGCTACATCATCCCGAAATGCGGGGGGGACCTCCTGCGGATCAAAAAATGAGCCGGATGTGAAGATCTTCACCATTGCATACGAGTCTGAAGGGTGATTCTCTGCCACCCAGCGGAGCTGACCCCGGAGTTCTGCAAGAAGGACTTCCGGATTTTTTGTCGGGGAACGCTCGAACCGGTACCCGCACATCAGGCACTGGTTCCAGCTGCATCCACCGCTGCGGAATATGACGGTGAGGCAGGGAATCTCCTGTTCCTGATACCGGTCCATACTCGTCCATGATGCGAGAGGTTTTAGTATTGCGTCTGATATCATTAGTGTACTATGATTTGGCATCTGAATATGAAAAAGGTGGCATGCCTGATCGGGCTGTGCCTGCTCTGTCTGTTATGCTCGGGGGTGGCATCCGCCTATGAATTAAAGTGTTCGTGTCCGCTTGAGATGTACCGTGGTGACATTGTCACCATCGAAGGTACAAGCTCACTGCCGCCCGGAACCAGCATCTCGGTTCGGTTGTTTGAAGTCCAGCCGATGGCGCGGGAGTTTCCCTCGCAGACCTTTGTGATACAACAGGGAGGGGCATGGTCCATCCAGATACCGACCCTCACCATGGAAGAAGGGACCTACAAGTTTGAAATTGTCGAGGATTCCAAGAATTTCCCCCTCAGTTCGGGGTCAGACAAGAGAAAGGTATTTACTGTCATTGATCGGTCCGCTGTGATCACTATCACCTCTCCCCCGACCCAGCGGGGGGATACCCTCGATATCAGCGGGCGTGCTCCTGAGGTAGGTTCAGCTGGTCTGCAGATAGAAGTGACCGATACCCTTGGCACCATTATCTTTGGTCCGAAATTTATCCGAACCAATGCAGCCGGTTCCTTCTCTGAGAAAGTATCCGTTAACGATCCGGGCCGGTATTATGTCAAATTCTCTGATTTCAGGAATAATGAAGCGCGGTTTATCTCCCGCGTAAGTTTCACCCTTGAAGGAGCGAAGGTGCCTGCCACCCCAACCGTTACTCCGACGAACCCGGGCACGGTTCGGACGGTCACTGCCTCTGCATTAGCGTCCCGCGATGCACCGGCCTACTTTATCGTGCAAACCCTGCCGGGCAGTGTTACGGTTACCACATCGACCGGCATTGACTGGCGTCTCTATCACACGGATGGTGTCGGAACACTGGTGAGAATCGATGAGACAGGCAGCACTGCACCAGAGAAGTTCACGGTCACATCAAGGGGCGGGCCCCTGTATCTCAAGGCTGATACGGTGCGGGCCGCTGATGCGGGTATGGTGACCATCACGGTTACCAATGCTGAGTCAATCACGGCAAACCCTGCTTCTGCCACACAATTTGGAGATGTAATTCCTGAATCTGAGTCCACGGAATCGCCGTTTCCCTTGCTGGTGCTCATTGTTGCCATCGGTCTCGTTGGATATGCAGGAATTCGTAAATAACATTATTTTTTAACCCTGAAGGCTAACTTCTATACGAGCCGGGATAGTCTAGCCCGGAAAGGCGGTGGCCTTGAAAGCCACTGGTGTTCGCACCTCAGGAGTTCAAATCTCCTTCCCGGCGCTCAAGAATCATTTTTCCTATCACAACCGGTTTATTCAGGAGGAAGACGTATGTGTATCGCAATACCGGCTGAAGTGCTAGAGATCAAAGACGGCAACATTGGCGTTGTTGACTATGGCGACCTGAAACAGGAAGTGCGCCTTGACTTAGTTGATGTTGAAGTCGGTGAGTATGTCCTTGTTCATGTTGGATTTGCTATTCAGAAGATGAGCAGGGAAGAGGCACTGAAGACGCTCAAGGTTTTTGAAGAAGTATATGCTGCAATGGAGGAATAATGCACGAGTACACGGTTGCATATGATATTTATGCAACGGCACGCCGTGCCGCACTCGATAATGCCGCAACCCGTGTTAAGAAGGTCTCTGCCGATTTTGGCGATATGAGTATGATCAACCCTGAACAGGTTGAATTTTTGTTTGCTACTCTTTGTGAACAGGATGAACTGTTTCACGGTGCCGTGCTTGAATACCGCAACATTGCCGTGAAGTCAGAATGTCCCTGTGGATACACGGGCGATGAACGGTATGTCTGCCCGCAGTGCGGAAAACTTCCCCAGATTGTGGAAGGACGCGAGATATGCGTCACAAATGTCGAAATAGAAGTTGATGATGAATGAAAGTCAATTTAATGCATGGCGCAGGCGGCGCAGTTTTTTCTGAACTTCTGGGTTCAACGTTAACGAAATATACCCACAATAACGCAGGCGGGATAGGTCTTGAGTCACTTGATGACGGCGCAGTGATTCCTTTTGGCGATCTTAATCTGGTGTTTACCACCGACAGTCATGTGGTAAAGCCGCTCTTTTTCCCCGGTGGCGATATCGGGAGAATTGCGGTGTCAGGCACCGTAAATGATCTGGCCATGATGGGGGCCCGACCCATCGCCCTCTCCTGTGCAATGATCATCGAAGAGGGATTTGATATTGCCCTCCTTGAGAAAATCGTTGCATCGATGGATGCGGCTTTGGGTGAATGCGGTGCGTCCATCGTCACCGGGGACACCAAGGTGCTTGAACGTGGGGCCATTGACGGCATTGCAATCAACACGGCAGGCATCGGTGTGGCAGAGAAACCAATACGCGACTGCGGTCTTTTGGTGGGTGACGTCATCATTGTGAGCGGCACCATCGGTGACCACGGCATGGCAATTATGGCACACCGCGAGGGTTTTGACCTCGGTGAGCAGATCACGTCAGACGTGGCCCCTCTCTGGTCCATGGTAGAGAAGGCCCTCGCTGCGGGTGACATCCATGCGATGAAAGACCCGACCCGCGGCGGCTTTTCCAATGCAATAAATGAGATGGCAGAGAAGTCCGGTGTGCAGGTGCGTATCACCGAGGCATCCCTTCCTATCCGGCGTAATGTGAAGAGCGCCTCTGACCTCCTTGGCATCAATCCGCTTGATGTGGCCAATGAAGGCAAGGTAGTGATGGGTGTGGCACCGAATGATGCAGACGCCATTCTCGCCGCTCTCCGGGCCCATCCTCTGGGCAAAGATGCGGCTATTATCGGTGTGGTGACACAAGGCACGTCTGTTATCCTTGAAACTGCCATCGGAGGCGAACGTTTTATCGAGCCACCTATCGGTGACCCCGTACCGCGGGTTTGCTGACCCATCTGCTGAACGTATATCCGTTAAGATGATAGGGAAGATGCTGTTGTGAATACTCAGGATATATCGGTTGTAATCGTGACTGCATGGGATGCAGAAGAGATCGCTGCACTATACCGCAGTGCAGGATGGTGGGATACGGACCTGGATCCCGAAACGGTGTTTCCTGCACTCTTTCGTGGCAGTTTTGCAGTTGCTGTTGCCCACGATAAAAATAACCGGGCGGTGGGTATGGGGCGGGTCATCTCTGACGGGGTTTCTGATGCCTATCTGCAGGACGTGACAGTGGCACCTGAATATCGGGGGCTGGGCATTGGGACACGCATCATTGCACTGCTTGTTAATACCTGTCTTTGTGCGGGTGTCAGCTGGATTGCCCTCGTTGCAGAGCCCGGCGCTCATACCTTTTATGAACATCTCGGGTTTACCGTGATGAAGGACCATATCGCCATGAAATACAAGGATAGCATCTATGAAATGTCAGGGGGAGGCCCCGAATGATCTCTCTTGATGCATTCTCTCCGGTTGAGATGAAAGACGGCGCATTTTTACGTGAAATATTTACTCGATATCCTCAGATACACAGTGAAAATAATTTCACCACGATGATCGCATGGCAGGGATACTCGGATTACTCCTATGCGTATCTGAACGGCACATTACTGATATCGGCAGTGATTGGTGAAGAACGCCTGTTTCATGCACCCATCGGACCCCGGAATCCCGATCTTTTGCGTGATCTTCTGCGCCTTGCAGTTGGTACCGGAGGGAATAGGCCGTTCTACATCTTTGACCGCCCCACCCGTGACTGGATTCTCCATGAACTTCCCACCCTGCGTCTGCACGCCGACCGGGAATTCTTTGATTATATTTATCTCACCGGCGACCTCGCCCATCTCCCCGGTAAACGCTATGTTGGCATTCGCCAGCACATCAATAAATTCAATCGTAACTGTTCTTTTTCTGTTGAGACGTTCACCGAGGATAATTTACCCGAAGTCATCGATTTTCTCAATAAATGGTGCGAATGGAAACATTGTGAGGAGAACGAGATCCTTGCCCATGAAAAGACCGCGGTTCTCTACTGTATAGAGCATCTCGCAGAACTCGGTCTGGAAGGGCTTTTTATCCGTGTGGATGGAAAAATCTCTGCGTTATCTGTCTATGAGGGCATGAGTGATGATATGGCACTCATCCACTTTGAGAAAGGGCTTCCGGACTGTGAAGGTAATTATAAGATAATCAATCAGGAGACTGCACGGTATATCGAGGAGCATAAGGGATATGCCTTCATCAACCGCGAATCAGACCTTGGGCTACCCGGTCTCCGGGATGCAAAACTCCGCTATTATCCTCATCATTTTGCCGAGGTGTGGCATGCAGAGAAGGAAGATATTGTGCGGGCTCTTTCTGAGGAGTCGTCATGACCGATAGGAATGCAGGAGTATTGCATGTCTTTTGATGCGGACTGTGTGCTGAAAGGGGCGCTTTTGCCGGACGGAAGAGTTGCAGACATCTCTATTAGGGATGGCAGGATTATTCACGTGGGGGCGGCCCTCAGAGCTGACCAGACGGTTGACTGTACCGGTCTCCTCTGTCTGCCCGGTGCCGTGGATATGCATGTGCATATGCGGGGCGGGAAAGAACAGGGACACAAGGAAGACTGGGTCTCCGGGTCGCAGAGTGCTCTTGCCGGGGGAGTGACGACGGTTGTCGACCAGCCCAATACCATTCCTCCTCTTACCGGGCCGGATGCCTTTACCGAGCGGGTAAAAGAGGCCACGCGGGACGCATACTGCCGGTTTGGGATCAACGGCTATGTTTCAGGAGCATCAGATATCCGCGGTCTCTGGGAGGCAGGCGCCCTCGCCTTTGGTGAGACGTTTGCTGCGGCATCAAGTTTTGGCAGTGCCCTCACGATTGAAGAGATTGCACAGGCATTCTCTGAAATTGCACGTCTGGGTGCGCTTGTCACGATTCACGCTGAGGATGTTTTACCCGGGGATGACACCTCGCTTGCAACGCATGCCGCCCTCCGCCCGGAAGAGGGTGAAAAAAAATGTATGCAGATGCTTGCAGAACGGTTCCCTCCGGGACTGTCTGCTCATTTCTGCCATCTCTCCTCGCCTATCAGTGCAGATGCGGCCTCGCCTGTTACCTTTGAAGTGATGCCGCATCATCTCTTTCTCTCAATTGAGAACCATGGCTCCGTTCCCGAAGGTTACTGCAAGGTAAATCCGCCGGTGCGGCATGAAGCGACCCGAAAAGCGCTGTGGGAGATGTGGGACAGCATTCCGGTCATTGCTTCTGACCATGCACCTCATACGACAGAAGAAAAGTCACAGCCGTTTTCTGAGGCGCCGTCCGGCATTCCGGGGGTTGAGACCATGGTGCCCCTGCTTTTGGCAGAGGTATATGCAGGCCGGATTTCTCTCTCCTCACTTTTGAAAAAGGTGGTCACCACGCCTGCCCGTCTGCTGGGGCTCCCTGAATCGACCTTCCTGCCCGGTTCAGCGGCTGATTTAGCCCTCTACCCGCGCAACGAGACGGTCACCATTACCGCCGATATGCTTTACTCCCGTGCAGGGTGGACGCCGTATGAAGGGATGCAGGGGGTGTTCCCTGTTATCACCTGTGTGAAAGGTCACCTCTCCTATTTGCGCAATGAATTCAGCAGGACGGACGGATTATGGGTCACTGGCAGAGGATATAAGTGCACAGAAACGAAATACTAGATGCCGATACCGCACATCATAGGTCCTCGGGTGATCGATTGGCTAAGATCTGGATGTGATCCATGAGACAACCCAGGTGTGCAACAGGCGGGCCTGACAATGGGTTTAGAACAGGTGATGAACGGCGCATGCCACATATGATCCATGTTTGTTACTGTCGGGCCACATTATCCTATTATACGAGATTGTTATGACATCAGCAGCATGTGCCGTAGAGAGCGGGGATGGCTGTGTATACATTATGCTTGATGTTCATGCCGCTTCCAAACGAGAGGAATTTCCTGCAGGAGTGAACGTTTGGCGTTCTGCTGTTGGGTGCAGTATCCGTGCGCCTCCCGTTGAAGGTAAGGCGAATGCCGCGATAATAGCACTGGTATCATCTGTTCTTGACGTTCCAAAGTCATCTGTCACCATTGTGAGTGGTCAGACCTCATCGGTAAAACGTATCTGTATCACAGGCATTGAGAAAGATCTGCTGGTCAAGATGCTTGACGGTCTGTTGAATCAGTAATTTCGGTGTTCTCTCCATGAGGGAGCTGGGTATCCCTGATGATTTCTTTCTATCATGATTCAGGCCCTGGTTAGGGTGAGTGCATACAACGTATTTTTGCATCATGCGTATAGACATCTGTTTGCAAATGATGGCACAGGCGACACCAAACCGGTATGAAATCCCCGGTGGGATAGGTGTTTTTCTCCCGTTTCAGAACATCTGTGTGCAGACGAACGGGGGAAACGTGGTACCCGTATCCTGCGTTCATCTGATGTGAAACCCTCGGTTCATCTCAAACAATCAGCCGGAGATGCCGTTTTTTCGTGAACAAAGAATACTCTATACCAGATTTCCATTCATTTAAATAGCGGCGTGCAGTAATTACAACCATGCTGTCGCAGTCAGTACCATCAGTGTACCGGATCATGGCGCCATCATTATTATCAGTATTATTAGGAGGATTATTCAATGCAATCACAGGATACCACAAAGTATCTCATACACCTCAAGATCGAAGCAGAGGGGGTGGTACAAAAGTCTGATGTTGTCGGGGCAATTTTTGGCCAGACAGAAGGGCTTTTAGGGGAAGAACTTGACCTTCGCGAGCTTCAGCGAACCGGCAGGATGGGGAGAATTGACGTCCAGATAGCAAGTATTCGCGGTGATACGAAAGGGGACGTGCATATGTCCTCATCCCTTGACAAGGCAGAGACGGCGATTCTTGCCGCATCCATGGAGACCATTGAACGGATAGGTCCCTGTAATGCACGCGTTCGGGTCGACCGTATCGAGGACATCAGGGTCACGAAACGTCAGCATATCATCAACCGTGCACGCGAACTTTTGATTGAATCATTCGATGAAGGCACGATTGACACGAATGCCATCATGGATTCCATCCGGGAATGTTCACGGATAGAGAAGATTGTCGAGATTGGGGAAGATAAACTGCCTGCCGGTCCCAATGTGCAGAGTTCTGAGGCCATCATTGTGGTGGAAGGGCGGGCTGATGTCATCAATCTTTTGAAATACGGCATAAAGAATGCGATTGCGGTGGAAGGCACTAATATTCCGGATACCATTATCCGGCTCTGCAATCAGAAGACCGCAACGGCATTTGTCGATGGCGACCGCGGTGGGGATCTGATTCTCAGTGAACTGGTGCAGGTCGCAGAGATTGATTTCGTTGCCATCAGTCCGCGGGGCATATCAGTTGAGGATATGTCCAGAAAAGAGATCATCAAACCCCTGAGAAATAAGATTCCGATTGAATATATCCTCACCAAAGAGGGAGAGGTGGATATTCCTGAACTGCATCACCGCATGGACTTTATTGACGGGAGCACGCAGGAACGGGCACGCAAACATCAGGAAGAAGTGCGTATCCAGAAGCACCCGGGGTCACTTGAATGGCACATGGCAGAGGTAAAAGAGAAGCACGTGGCCCGTATCCTCTCAGAAAAACGGGATGTTCTGAAAGAATCTGATGCAGACCTGATTGATGATCTGTTGGCGCACATGCCTGTCGATGGTCACGGGCTCGTGATTGACCGGATGGTGGACCAGAAAATGGTAGATTATGCGTATTCTGCGGATCTGGGATATATTGCCGCCCCTGATTTTTGTGGGATTGTTAAAAAGCCGGTCTCCCTGAAACTGATCAAAATCTCATAATAACAGGTATTTAATTGTTTATCCGGACAACGAGTCCGGATGGTCTCTTTTTTTCCCGCTCCAATAGCTTAAATGCCCCTGACGGAGATACAATATAGTACATGATTGATGGCAGAACCCATCAGCATTCAGATGGTTTCTTTGTGATGGAACCGTAGAAACGGACGGGTGAGTGAGAGATAGTGCACAAGGAAGAATTAATCAGGCTTCACAAAATAATGGCAGAGATTAAGAACAGTTTTGAGGAAGATAATCCTGAAAATGATTTTTCAGGGTATTACGCCCTGAAGATTGATCCGAGTCAGGTTCACAAGAGTAAAATGGAGCATAAACACGCAATCTTTATTCTTGGTCAGGAGATTGCCGTCATTATGAGGAGTAATGATCGTTTAACGCCGAATCGTGTCGCTGACCGCATGGGTGAACTCGCACAGCGGACGGAAAAAGAGATTGATTATTTATCCTAACCGTTTATTTTTTTAGATCTTCACGGATGAGATATTCTGCGAGGAGTTCAGGGATGGGCGCTTTCATACAGTGCCAGTTTGGCGTTCCGTTGACTTCAAGGACCGTATAGCCTGTGCCCTGCTCTAAGAGGTCTACCCCGCAATAGTCAATGCCAACTGCCCTCGCCGCAGCTTCTGCGACCTTTTTCATTGCGTCTGGCAACTCGGTGAGCGCGGTTCCGACTCCGCCCTGATGGATATTATGGGCAAACCCATCTGAGACCCGTACGATGGCACCCACTGCAACGCCGCCAATGACAAATACCCGGTAGTCGCGGTCATTTTTCACGAATTCCTGGATATAATACGGCCCTTCTGAGAGTTCGGAGATCTCCGTGAAGGGGAATATTCCATTCCCGTCATATCCGTAGAGTGGTTTATACACGGCCTTTTTATGGCGGGTGAGGAATCGTTGTACCTCGGTGAGTGAACCGCTAAACATGGTATCCGGTGTCGGAACACCTGCCAAAAGCAGACGGGCAGTGGTCTGTGCTTTACTGGCACAGATGGCAATCGCCTGCGGGTCATTTATCATTCTGTTTGAGAGGGCAAGGGTGCTTATTACTTCAAACTGCACCCCGTCCTGTCTGATGCCACAGACCCATATTGTCTCTTTCGCGATGCCCGGTGAAAAGGGATCGATGGTGTCCAGGTCAAGGAGCTCATAGGGGTAATCGCGCTCTTTGAGTGCGTTAATAACCATTCCGGTGGAGTTGTCATCCGGAGTGTCCGTTGGTTTTGGAACAATGTAGATCATGCGT
>JAAYIO010000140.1 GCA_012523385.1 Methanomicrobiales archaeon | reverse complement strand
GCCTCGGTTTGTTCACGAATTACTGTTTTATTATCATCGTTTATCTTGTTCTGAAGATTACGCACTTTTAAGATTAAAAGTATCAATGCAACAACCAGGATAACAACAACTGCGCCCAGAATCATCAGGTAATTTTCGTCCATTATTTATGTCTCCGTTCCTTTTTTTTCGGTTTTTTCGTTTATAAGCAGATATTCGAGATCAAGTTCTTTAATGACATCTCTGAAATTCTCTCTGACTCTGGATTCCATGAGTCCCATGTCCATACTTTCGAGGGTCCGAACTTGTTTTGCAAATTCATCCTCCTCGTCATCTGGTATGTCTGCTAACTCCTCTGCTTTTGGTTTGATGGGGGTAGTGGTGCGGTCAGGGGAGGATGGTTTTTTGATATCGGGTTTGAGATCGGGCTTTCTGGCCTCTTCTTTTACAATTTCGCCACTATCTTTTGGCTTTTCTCCAATAGTATCTCTGGATGCCGGTCTAATGAGTACTCCTGTTTTTTTCGTCCAGTTATTGGCCCAGTATCCATCATTAAATTCCAGTGCGAGGTCCATCTGCTGGTGAGAAAGGTCATAAAGTTCAGCGGTGACATCCTTTCCCAGGTCTTTCTGGATTTCTTTGATTGCGTCTTCTCCATATGTAGGGGGGTAATCAATCATGATGCACATACCATTGCGATAAATGATAGATGCTTTTCGTATACCGGTATCAATGATGATGTAGCCAGAAAAATTATTTTCTTCAGCGATAGTGAGTACATTCAGGAGGGAGACTGATTTCTGGAGTGAGACAAATTTTCCTCGCGGAAGCTGAAAATCACTCTTAGGTTTTCGTATCTTTGGGTTGACGGAAGCTCGGAAATCGAAGGGTGTGCTAGTTTCTTTTGGCGAGGTTGGTTTAATTCCATCTTCAGAGAGTTGTTGCCGTTTCACTTCCGCCATTACTCTTGATTCTGGTACTGCGTGCATCCCGTCCTTTTTTTCCGGCAACGGTATTTTCTTAGGAAAAACTACTGTGCATTTTACATTGAACTCAGAACTCAGTTCGATTTGCATTTCACTGAAGGTATAGAGCTCTGCAGTAAATGTGAATGGATCCATCTCAATTCGTTTATATGCGTCAAACCCGTAGAACTGTCCGGTCTCTGCCAGTATACACCTGCCTTCCTTGAAAATGATGGAAGCGGTTCCTGAACTACTATATAAATTGCAATGCCCAGTGAATTTTTGTACAGAAATATCTTTAAAGAGAGTGGACGGTTGAATGTCCTTCTTAACTGAATGCAGGGTCCCCCGCGGCAATTGCATACCGTTTAAGGTTAAAATTGTGATGTAATAAACCTGTTGTCTCTTGTTCCTGTATTACGAGTCTACACGATCACTGAACTGTGATCGTGTTGTTCGGATTAATGACCTGGTATAACGCATTCTTCACTGACAAACATTGAATAGATATATGTGACATGGGATCAATCTTTGACATGTTATTGAAATTTATCTGGGCTGTGCCATGACTGATATTGCTTCTATAAAACGGCAGATTGCACCACATCTGGATGCATGCATGACCCTTGAGGGTGTTTTAGGGTGTGTTGTAGTTTCACGCACCGGTGTGCTTTTAGGGAAACAGATTGATCATTGCCTTTCTATTCCCTCTTTTGCAGCAATGGCTGCTTCTATTCATGGTTCGGCAGAGGCGGCAACAAGTATGATGCAATTTTCTCGTCCGAGTTCAATTTTTGTTGAATCTGATGGTGGAGGTATTCTCGTCATGGGTGCCGGTAAGGATGCGCTGATAACGGTAATTATTAATAAATCGGTCACTGATATACAATCATTGAAGAGGAAATTGGCGGTTATTGCGGATAATATTGGAGGGGAGTAGATATGTATACAATTCTGATCGTTGATGACAGCCCGATGATTGTTGACGTGTTTGTTGCCATGCTTGAACGCGGCGGGTATCGGCCAATTGCGGCATATGGTGGCAACGAGTGTCTGGAGGTGCTGGAAGATGTGCGACCTGATCTCATTCTTTTGGACATCATGATGGAGCCGATGGACGGATGGGAGACGCTTGAAAACATCAAAATGAATGCGTCGACCGCTGATGTCCCGGTGATGATGCTCACGGCAAAACAACTGACTCCCGATGAAGCACAGGAGTACGGTGCCTATATTGAAGATTATATCATGAAGCCGACAACTCACCGTCAGCTGTATGATGCAATCGACTATGTGCTGAAACGTCAGGAAAAGATCAACCAGGATATTGAAGAAGCGAAGGGCAGTGGCACTGATCAACACATTATCGAAGAATATGAGCGGCTAAGTAAGAGTGTAGATGTCTCACTCCGTCTTTTGAATATACTGGAATCTACCTATAATATCAATGATTCAAATATTAAAGTCAGTGAAAATATTCAGCAGGCCATTGAAAGCATGGGGATGAGTATTAAATTCCAGGAAGAGCGGCTTTTGCAGCTCTCCAAGGAATGTTTTCGTCTGAAAAAATAATATAACTCCCCAAAAAATATTACAAATATCTATTTTAGCTCTTTTTCCAGGTAAATGATTGACATCGTAAGAACCAGTACCGCTATAATAGCGAGAAGTACTTCTCCAAGAAGGAGTAGTGACAGGGGTTGGGTGTCAAAAAACAGCAGTCTTCTGACCATCGCAGTGATGCCCGCAATTAATATGGGGCGTATCTGTATGGTATGTGTGCGCAGGTACCCCAGGACGGTCTCCATTATTTCAATGATGACGATGGTCAGGAGAACTGCATGCAGTGCCTTCATCATCCCGGAATCCTTTGCACCGGTTATTATCATATCAATTCCGGCGAAGGCGTCAAGGAGTGATAGTGCGGCGAGGGCGAGCAGGACGACTGCGATGAATACGTAGATCAGGTGTGTCCCGGAAGACAGAATGCTGACGATCTTCTTTTCAAATTCTTCGTAGGTTGCTTTCATCTCATCCATCCTTTAATAGTAGTATTGTTTGGCGT
>JAAYIO010000139.1 GCA_012523385.1 Methanomicrobiales archaeon | reverse complement strand
TCGCAGGGTATTTTGCGCGAATGTTCCGTGGAGACATCACCTATTTCCGTGGATTTGTCCTTGTCGCCATTGTTGAAGTAATACACCTCACGATCATTCTGCCGCTCTTATCAGACATTGATTCCTTTGCTCAGTATCTGGAGATCGTCCATGTCACCCTGTTCCCCATGATCTTTGCCGTCTCCCTCGGAATCATGCTCTTCATCTATATCGTGCGGCTGAAGGGGCATTCCCTCACCACCCGGTTTGAGAAAGAGACAACGCAGGAAAACAGTGACGAATCCGGGACGAAACAGGAGAGAGAACCATGAAAAAAACACTCATTGAATACCTGCCCTTCCTCATTGCAGGGTTCATCGGTTGTCTTTTGATCTTTAGTGCAGTATTGAATCCCCCTGATTACGGAGATAACGAAACAATCAACATCGCTATCATGGCACCCCTCTCCGGGGGTCTTGCAGAGTATGGCATGGATGTAAAGGTCGGTGTGGACATGGCAGTCGATGAGATAAACCGTAAAGGCGGCATCAACGGCAAAAAAGTAAACGCAATCTACAAGAACACCTGGGGATACCCCGACCGGGCAGCATCCCTCATGGAGGAATGTGCAGATGAAGGATTCCCGGTTGTCATCGGTGACATCACCAGCGCCGGGGCACTGGCATGCGCAGAGGTCGCAGAAGAACGACATGTCGTCCTCATCTCGCAGGCGGCAACGACACCCCTCCTGAGCAAATACGGGCCGTATGTCTTTCGCACCATCTCATCCGATGTTTATCAGGGAAGGGGCATGGCCCGAATATTCCGAATATTCCACCCGGAGGTAACCAATATCACGGTGCTTTATATCAACAATGCCTACGGTTCCGGTCTTACAACGGCATTTGTCTCTGCACAAGAGGAGGGAGGGTTTAGGGTGAACCAGATAATGCCGTTTGAGGAAGGCCAACGCGTGTTCACCGAGGAAATTGCAGCCATAAAAGCATCAGAAACGGACGGCATTGCCCTCATCACCCATGTGACTGAGGCGGAGTACATCCTGAAAGAGGCCAAGGCACAGGGCCTTCGCGTTGCATGGGTCGGATCAGACGGTATTGTGACCACAGAACTCTACGCTCATGTCGGTTCCTATACTGAAGGGTTCATCGCCACGATGCAGTCAAGTGAGGTGCATGACCAGGCTTTCATCCGTGAATACCGGGTGCATGCCAAAGATGAGGGCACCGTGAACTGGATGGCCCCCTACTCCTACGATACCGTGATGATTGTGGCAGAGGCCATCCGGTATGGCGGATACTCAGCAGACGGTATCCGCGATGGACTCGGCAAGATCCGGTATCTGGGGGTATGCGGACCAAAAGTGTTTGAAGAGAGCGGGGATACCCCTCCGGCCTTTGATGTGATGCGAATAGAAAACGGGGAATGGACACGGGTCTCCTGGAAAGAGATCACCGAGACCGGAACCAGCGGTGCAGGAACGGCGCACTGACTAATAAAAGACCGGCCCTAATAAACAAACCCTGATAGAATCAGGTATCTCTGCACAAAACCGGCAGGCGGTACCCTGTGCCGAAACAAAAGAGTGGTGAGAAACCCACC
>JAAYIO010000138.1 GCA_012523385.1 Methanomicrobiales archaeon | reverse complement strand
TCCAGAATGACGATTCTTGGTTCCTTGATGAGCACCTGAGCAAGGGCAACACGATGTTTCTCTCCTTCTGAAAGTTGTGCCGGAAGACGGGTGAGAATTGATTTAGCCTTTTCCTCCGTAAATCCGGTCATCCTCAGCGTGATGATGGCCTTTCGCATTGCCAGTTCCTTGGGGAATTCAAGACCGATGGAATCAGTCAGATTGTCAAGAACGGAGCGGTGAGGATAGAGGTCATATTCCTGGTGGAGAAGGCCAATGTATTTTTTTGCCCGTCCGCGCTTTTCAATACCGGGCTTTGTCATATCGATCCAGTCATCCCCGATACGAATATTCATTTCGCCAGCAGTCGGTTCGATAATGCCTGCAATCATCTTGGCCAGGGTTGTTTTCCCGGCACCAGACGTTCCAATAATACCGAGTATTTCCCGCCGTGCCACCGAGAATGAGACTCCGTCAACGGCCTTGATCATACCTCTGTCAACAGAGAGATACCGTTTGGCGATATCCCGCGCCTGGAGAATCTGCTCTCCAAGTTCCGCTGCTTTGTATCCCTCTCCTTCATGAGCACCTTCCATGAAGGTGTCGATGATCTGACCTGGTTCACCAATAGCTTTGATTTCACCTTCATCAAGGAGCATTGCACGATCACAGATATCGACAATTACCTTGGAAAAGTGTGAGGATACAACCATTGCCATATTGTTATTCACCGCAGAATCGTGTAGCATATCGTGGACAATGGATGCTGTGCGGGGGTCAAGCGTCCCGGTTGGCTCATCAGCACAGAGGAGAAATGGTTCTTTGGCAAGCTGGCGGGCAAGCACAACACGCTGTTTCTCTCCGCCGGAGAGGTCACGTGCGATATGCATCATCCGGTGAGACAGTCGCACCTCATCCAGGAGATCCGCCGCACGGTTTACTGCCTTCTCACCCGGATATCCGATATCTGAGAGTGCATGAAGAACGTTCTCGATTACGCGGTCATCACCATACAGGGCAAATGTTCGCTGGAACATGATGGCAGTCCGGGCCATGATGTTGCGCATCTTTAGTTTATTTTCATCTGCCCATAGATCAACGTCTTCAGCGACCATCGTCCCGCGACATTTTGGACATTCGCTGCCCTCTTTGCTCCTGAGGTCAACATATCCACACGTGTTGCATGTCGATATATGGTAGATAACTCTGCCCGTTGAAGGTGGCGAATCAACACCACGGATGAGATGCATCAGCACGGTCTTACCGGCACCGCTTCGTCCGATGATACCGAAGATTTCACCCTCCGCTAATTCAAAATTGATATTGTTGAGGACGGTATTCTCATCGAACTTCTTCGAGAGGTCCTCAACTGTTAATAAGGGCACCATAGTTTACGTTCACAGTATCATTTTGTGGTGGTTTAATAGTTATTATTCTATCACAATAATGCGCATAGGAGTAATTAGATTATTCGAGGTTGTCAATAATGCCCACAACTTCGTATACGGAGGTGATAATGAAGTCGGCGGCTTTTATCAGCGGCTCTGGTTTTTTACTGTTCTGCTGGAGTGACAGAATCGCAAAATCTGCCTTCTTCATGGCTCGTAAGTCGTTTATTCCGTCCCCCACCATCACTACGGTGTCATAGAGCCGCTTTAAGTCTGCAACCACCTGCTCTTTAATTGCAGGGGTGGCAACACCATGGGTATTGTCCTGCGGTACACCGAGATAGTCTGCCATCTTCAGCAGTTTTTTTACCCGGTCACCGGAAGCGATGTAGGTGGCGACACCTCGCGTTTGCAGATCTTGAATGGTTTCACGCGCAAGGGGGAACGGACTTCCTCCTGCGGTGATGACAAATTCAATGCCGCCAAGGTTGCCATTGAGCATCACTCCAGAGTTCACTGCAACCACGGTCTCTTTTTTGCACACACACCAAACCGCCCGGATACACTCCTGCAGATCACCGATTGTCGCACAGGTATCATTATACAAAAGATCACGGATGTAATCGGCAGTGACAGCTTTGCAGGTACAGGAGATGCCAAATTCGATATTGTTCTCTCTCAAATATTCCGAGAGCAGGCGTGTGGGATCTTCATCAATAATATCACGGGAGTTGAGATAGAGCAGAATGAGTGCGCGTTCTTTGCACGAGGCGGTAAGGGTGATGGTCTCCGCATTTTTGTGGACCGTCCCGTCCCTGACATCTTTTAGCACCCGGTAGGTATGCAGGAGGGT
Organism: Methanomicrobiales archaeon; assembly: GCA_012523385.1. Lineage (GTDB taxonomy): Archaea > Halobacteriota > Methanomicrobia > Methanomicrobiales > Methanomicrobiaceae > Methanogenium. The sequence continues at coordinate 4,489 of JAAYIO010000138.1, read as the reverse complement.
GCCCGCACTATCAAAGACAACGGCTGTTGTCATCTAAAATCATCCGCAAACAGTCGCATTAATACAGATTGGTGTGATTGAAGTAAATGAATACGATGGTTCTCACAAAAACGGCTGATGACATCTCTTCAATGAGGGTGCGCGGAGCAGGGCGTATTGCCCGAACAGCCGCCGCCGCTCTTCAGGAATATGGGGCATCACTTGACTCAAAAACCCTTGCAGAATTCATCACTGAAATGGAAAAAGCAGCAGTAATACTCCGCGGGACGCGTCCGACAGCTGTTTCACTCCCGAATGCGATCCGGCATGTAATGCGGGGTGTGCAAAAGGCTGAAACGCTTGTTGAAGCACAGCGGGCATTACATGACTGTGCTACTGAATTTATCCGCGATTCTCATGCTGCAGTGGATAAGATTGCAGACATCACAGCACGACAGATTCCTGATGACGCTGTTATTATGACGCACTGCAATTCTCAGGCGGCCATTGCCGGTATTATCCGTGCCCACGAGCAAGGCAAGGTGCGCGAGGTGTATGCAACTGAGGTGCGCCCAAGGAATCAGGGATATCTTACCATTCAGGCACTTTCTGATGCGGGTATTTCGGTCAGCTTTATTGTTGACTCTGCAGCCAGGATGTTTATGCCAAAGGTTGATCAGGTTATCACCGGAACTGATGCTATCATGTCAAATGGGGCAGTGGTAAACAAAATCGGAACGTCACAGATTGCCCTCTGTGCACATGAAGCCCGAAAACCCTTTATCGTTGCTGCGGAAACCTATAAATTTGCACCACGCACGATTCTTGGCGAGCGTATTCCCATTGAATGGCGTTCGGCAGAAGAAGTGATTGGAAGTGAAAGAGTACTGCCTGCCAATGTCACGGTAAAAAACCCCGCCTTTGACGTGACGCCACCTGCCTACGTTGACCTTATCGTAACAGAGATTGGTGCATTTGCCCCCTCGTATGCCCCGTTTATTATCCGTGATCACCTTGGCTGGAATATAAGCGAATTCCAAAAAGACTATACATATTCTTACTATTAAGGAGAGTGAGCAACATGAAAGACGTTATTGCGCATTATTATTTCCGTCCTGATGGAAGGACGACCCCGCAGGAGGCCGCACAGGCAATTGCGGAGGAACAGTCAACCGGCACCTGGACTACCCTTACATCCCGACTGGATTATGTGAGGCGGCTTGACGGCATTGTGGAGAGTGTGGAAGCATCCGGCAGAGGCTACCTTACTGCTATCCGGTTTCCAGTTGAGATATTTGAACCGGGCAATGTGCCTCAATATCTTTCTGTAGTGGCAGGCAATGTCTTTGGGTTAGGAAGACTTGAGGCCGTACGACTGGTTGATGTTGAGTTCCCTGAGTCTCTCGTCCGGTTTAACGGGCCGAATTTTGGAATTGAGGGTGTACGCAAACTTCTGGGAACACACGACCGCCCTCATGTTGGAACCATCATTAAACCCAAGTTGGGTTTGAATCCAGCAGATACTGCGGACTTGGCATATGAAGCAGCATTGGGGGGTGTAGATTTCATCAAAGACGATGAGACCCTTACCGATCATGCATTCTGCCCGATGAAAGAACGGGTTGAGGCAGTGATGGCACGCCTTGATGAGGCAAAGAGCGAGACCGGACGGAATGTTCTTTATGCAGTCAATGTCTCTGACCGCGCAGATAAGATCGTTCTCCGAGCAGAGGAGGCAATTGAACGGGGTGCAAACACGCTTATGGTTGATGTTATCACCTGCGGTTATTCAGCATTGCAGGCTCTTGCAGAGGAACCCGGCATCAATGTCCCCATTCACGTGCACCGTACGATGCATGCAGCGATGACACGAAACCCTGAACATGGCATTGCGATGCGTCCGCTTGCCCGTCTCGTCCGGATGACAGGTGGAGACCAGTTGCACACCGGGACGGTGAGCGGAAAGATGGGTGGCAAGGCTGAAGAGCTTGTTCTCGATAACCATGCACTGACGGATCCATGGTTTGGGTTCAAACCTGTCTTCCCTGTTGCAAGCGGCGGTCTTCATCCCGGAAAAGTGCATGCAGAGCTTGAAGCACTGGGAACGGAGATCGTTTTGCAGGCCGGGGGAGGCATCCACGGTCACCCCGACGGTACTGCAGCAGGTGCCCGTGCGATGCGTCAGGCGGCTGACGCGTTCCTTGAAGGCGTATCCGCAACAGAATATGCAAAAACTCACATTGAACTTGCACGTGCCCTGAAACTCTGGGGCACATCCTAATTTTTTTAATTACTGATCGATGCGAATTTTATTACCCGATTATATAGATAATACTAGCTCATTCTCACCGTGTCTATGCTACGCCTTCCTTCTTAACGGAGTTATGGTGTATTGCGACGGCGATGAGAATGTCAGGAGAGATAACTAATATGAAAATTCCGTTTGTCAAATTACAGGGTAATGGTAACGATTTTGTGCTTATCGATGAGATGGGCGGGCCGGTAATCCCCGATGAAATGAAAGGGGAATTTGCCCGTTTATACTGCGACAGGCGTTTTGGTATCGGTGCGGATGGCGTTCTTTTTGTCTCCCCTTCAGAAACCTGTGACGTACGGATGCGTCTTTTTCAGCCAGATGCAAGTGAGGCGGAGATGTGCGGCAATGGCATTCGCTGCCTTGTTAAATATGTGTATGATGCTGAATACGTGGAAAAGGAGTGTACGGTTGAAACCATGGCGGGAGTGATGCCAGTTGCCATGAACTACAGCGAGAATGGCGAATTTTTTGCAACGATTGATATGGGCCCCGCAGATTTCACAACAACCGGAATCCCCGCTGAAGGAAAGGGCGAATTCAGGATGGAATATAATGGTTTCACGGTCTATGCTGCAAATACGGGTGTTCCGCATGCAGTCGTCTTTGTTGATGATGTAGCGGCAGTCAATATCAGTGAAGTGGCGCCCGGCATCCGTTCCCATCCGATATTTCCTAAAGGCGTGAATGTGAATTTTGTTGAGTGTGCCGGAGAAGACAGCATTACGATACGCACGTTTGAACGTGGTGTTGAAGAAGAGACCTTTTCATGCGGCACCGGTTCAACCGCGTCCGCTGCAGTGGCGCACCACCTTGGAAAAATGCCTGCAACCGTGTATGTAAAAACACGGGGAGGACCGCTGACAATCGAGATGAGTGAGACAATCACCATGCAAGGCCCGGCAGTAACGGTTTTTAAGGGGATAATTCCTCTCTGAACCCTTTTTCTTCAATCGTAAATGTTATTTTAGTTCCTTCAGGACGAGAACGGTGTTTTTCGAGTATTGCACGCCGTTTTGCGCCATCCCGTTCAAAGCGGACAATGATTTTTGACAGGTGATGCATACTTGTGCCGCCGAGACCACAGAGATTATCGGTGTTTATATCCGTGAAAACCTGATTGGTGACGATCACAGGAATATCATAGCGTCGTGCATATCCGAGAAGCATGATGAGTTCGCGTGCAAGGCGTTTCTGTGCCTCTCCTGAGTGATTATTTTCTGAGCGGTATAATGCGGTTGCTGAATCTAGGACAATGAGGCCAATATCTGCCCGGTCTGCAAGCAGGCGTGCACATTCTGCAACCGCGTGATCCTGTCCGGTAAAGTCTGCGGGTTCAAACAGAAGGAGGCGTTCGACAAGTTTCTCGGCTTGCTCTTCTCCGGCAAGTTGGCAAAAGCGGTCAATGGAGAATCCTTCGGTATCGATATAAATGACCTCTTCTCCCTTTTGCAGAGTGGCAATTGCTGCTGCCATTGCAGCAGTGCTCTTTCCTGCAGAAGGTTCACCATAAAACTGGATGATGATGCACGTTTCAAGCCCGCCTCCCATGAGATTATCAAGACAGGGGATGCCTGTGCTCTTTTTTGTCAGTTTTACCATTATTTGTCTTCACCATCCAGTTCTTTCCAGCGTTTCTCTTCTGCACGGCGCGTAACTTCACGTAATGGCACATGTGCGGCTTCTGCTGCCTGCCGTGCTATTTCAAACTCGGCCTTGCAGGATATGGGTTTTGTTCCTATCCAGCCGGTTTTAACGGGTATGGAAACCGTTTTGGAGCCTACCACAATTTCAACGGGTTCCATTGACCGTCTAATGACACTCCGGTGAACCGATGGAATGCAGCGGACACCAAGTGTCCCCAGTTCTTCTGAGAGTATCCGGATGAGACTATCTGAGTCTGCATGCGTGCAGATGACCCGGATAAGAGTGCCCGGGCGTCCTTTCTTCATGATCAAGGGTATTGCAGAAGCGTCCCGTGCACCGGCATCCATCAGCCGCTCAAGAGTATACGCAATGACTTCTGCCGTTGTGTCATCCACATTTGTCTCAAGGATGTCAATGGTGTCTGTTTCTCTTGTCTCTTTGTTAGTATCTGGCTCGGATTCACAGAGGGAGACCCGCAACACATTTGGCATGTGTGCAGGATTGCGGGTGCCTGCCCCATATCCTACTGCGGTGACGTGCACGGTATCG
>JAAYIO010000137.1 GCA_012523385.1 Methanomicrobiales archaeon | reverse complement strand
GCGTGTTGCATCCTGATGCGTATAGAGACGCAGGGCTTTCTCCGTACAGTATTGCTGCACCCTGCCTTCCAGCGGCGGAAAAGGCTCTGCATACTGTGCCACTACACCAGCCAACTCCTCACGGTGCGTGACATGTCCTGCGTATGTTGGGTCTGTGCAAATCCTGTCTGTCAGACTGGCGGGCACAGGCATCCTTCCAAAAGGCGTTCATAGATGAGAGGGAGATTGGCAATATCAAGGCGATTGTGTTCAGCAATTGGGACAAGCGGCCCAGGATTACCGGAGCGGCGATATATCTGGTAATACCATGGTACCAGGCTCCCCGGCAGATCCTCCTCTCGGTACTGGCCGAGAATTTTTCCCTCAACAGTCCCCAGGCGGCAGTCGGATAGTTGCCCCTTCCACTGCCGACGAACGTGATGGAGAAGGTCAGTATGTGCTGGTGCGCTGGGAGCAGGAATACTATAATAGCCTGCGCGGTATCTGATAAACGGGTAATCAAATGCCTTCCCATTGTAGGTGACAAGCCGTGTGGTGCCAGTGATCTCTGCCATGACAGCCGAAAGAGCACCGGGTTCCTCCCGTATGTCACGCAACAGATACTGAGTGATTTTCATATGTGAGCCCTGTATTCTGCCGGTGCCAAGGAGAATCGCAGGTCGGGAGAAGATACCCAGAGTCTCAATATCAACAAAGAGGAGATCGGGGACAGCAGTTTTGAGGGAGAAGAGTAATGAGAGATTGTCGGAGGGTGAGAGCCGCATGTGACAATAAGCCTCTAAAAATGCCCAGTCTTCCGCATCTGTCGCATCAACAATCATGCGGGCGTCCGCACCAAACCGCAAATGTGTCCTGAGATCAGAAACCGTCCGAATCCCTCTTTGATAGAATTTTTCAGCCGTTACCTCACCGATACCGGGTATCAGGCGAAGTTCATGTATGATAGCATCGGAAAGAACGGATACATCCGGGCGCCGGAACCGTATGGCATCAGATGTTTCAACTGCATAGCACGCCCCTTGTCCAGTCTCTATCTCATGGCCGCCAAATATTTCTTCCAGAGTACACCCTTCATACTCTGCCATCAGGGAACGTTGCATGCGGTGCGCAGTCATCGGAGAAACCATTCCCGGAAACCATCCTGCTGATTCTGATATGGATGAGCCCATCACGTATGGAGCAGTTGCTTCGCCTGCCCATCTCTCTGCAATTCCGGTGATCAGTCTCCCGTCATACATCTGTTGTAGCTGTTCTCAGGCTATGAGTAGTAAAATGCATGCCGTGGAGGGTGAAAGTAAACCAAACCTTTGTCTTAACCATAACCCATAACCAACGATGGGCAGGAAGGTCAGTTATTTCTCTTTACCTGACAGAATCGATACTCATGAAACGGGCCCACTGGCAGTATCTGCTAATGATACCTGTCCTTGTTCTTTTGGTTGCTGCATGTGGATGTAGCTCATCTCTCTTCAATTTCGGCCCCTCAGCAGATTATCCAGAGGTTGGATCGTATGAAGATGACGGCAGTCTTGCCACATCATCTCTGGCGTTCTCCTTCCAAAAGAGTAATATCTCAGTGTCCGTTACCGTGCCAGATGGTCTGTATGAGGCCGCATCCAATGCTGACAAACGGGCCGTTCTTCGGGGTGAATGGAACGAAGATGACGACTGGATCTCAGGATATTACCTCTCGTTTATTACCGACCCGCAGATGGATTTGGTGTATTCTGCCACTGCTGATGCTCTGAGGGCAGAGGCGCCTATTACATCAGAGAAAACCGATGAATACCTTGAATATCTTACCGTCTATGTGCAGTCGATACCCTATGAAACCAGTCCCGATGAAACAGAGCCAAAATTCGCGGTTGAGACCGTTATTGAGACGGCAGGTGACTGCGACGACAAAAGCATTCTTCTCGCAGGTCTCCTCTCGCGGCAAGGATATAACGTCTCACTCCTCTACTTCCCCGCAGATTCCCATATGGCGGTAGGAGTTGCTGCAGATGAACCCGGATACCGTGACAGCGGGTACCTCTTTATTGAACCAACCAATCTGAGTCTGATCGGCATCCCCCCGGAGACGTATGAGAATGGTAAGACGCTCACATCAGAGCTGTTTATCATCCCTGTCGGGGATGGCACGAAAAAATATGGAAAGGCGGATGAGACGAGACGAATTGACAGAGCATCAGCAGAGGCACGCTCGCGTGTCAAAACTGATGTGGCTTCCCTTGAAATGCAGGAAAATGAGCTGGAACAGATGAACCTTGCTCTGGATAAGAAAAATGGCGCCCTCGTACGTCTCAAGCAATCCGGAGATATTCGGGGATATAATACCGGGGTGGGGAATTATAACCGCCGTGTTGCAGAATACAATCAGCTGTTTCAGGAGTTTCGCACTAGGTATGATGCATATCTCACAGATGTGAAATTTGCAAATTATGTGGCAACTCATATCTATGATCGTCCCGGCCTTTCAGACGCGGTCAGCGTCTGGGAACGCGAGCGGGGATAAACCCATACTTTTGTATTCTTTTCCCAATGCTTCTTTTATGCAGAGATAATGGGGTGGGGAGGTCGGGAAATAGCCTCATTGGAGCACGCCATTTCTTTTTCACTCGTAGCCCTGCTGGAAAAGAATGCCTGTTTAGACATCTGGCTTCTCCGGATGATCTGTGGATGTTCTTTTGCCCGTGCTACAATGAACTGAAATGTCTGTGACATACTCCAGACTCATATCGCGGTATATAAGACATTGATCTGTGCGGAGGGTGAAAGTGAATTTGATGTTTGTGCCATCAGGGACGTCATGCCTGCATTAAATCATCACAGAGAAAGGACGACACGCCTATATCACATCCGAACAGATAGAGATCATATAGGTGATGCCATGTTAAATGTTGAAAATCTTCACGTTGAAGTGGATGGAAAGGAGGTTATCCATGGAGTAAACCTCCGGATACCAGTGGGAGAAACCCATGTATTGATGGGACCAAACGGGTCTGGGAAGACAACCCTCCTCCGTTCCATAATGGGATTCAGTAATTATACGGTTACCGAAGGACAGATCACCTTCCGGGGGCGTGATGTCACCAATCTCCCCCTGCATCAAAGGGCACGCTATGGTATGGGCCTGATGTTTCAGCGTCCGCCTACCATTTCCGGCCTCAAACTTGGCAAGCTGCTCGACGTAATGTCAGGTGGGAACCCCACTAAAGCGCATGAATACGCCGAAATGATGAATATGAATTCTTTTTTGGATCGTGATCTGAATGCAAACTTCTCCGGCGGGGAGATCAAACGTAGTGAAGTGCTCCAGCTGATGGTCCAGCAGCCTGATTTTGTTATGCTTGATGAGCCCGAAAGTGGCGTGGATCTGGAAAACATTGTCCTTATCGGCAAAGCGATTGCCCAGCTTGTCGAGAAAGAGCGGCATATCGTAAACCGTAAAAAGTCGGGCCTAATCATTACCCACACTGGTTTTATTCTGGATTATCTGGAGGCAGATACCGGCCACATGCTCTGTAATGGTGAGATACGATGCCATGGCAACCCGCGGGAAATACTCAAGGTAATTAAGGAACGCGGATATCAGGAGTGTATTGAATGCGCAATCATATAGACGGATTTGAAGGTCTTTCCCCTGAGGATGCGGAGCGTCTGGAACAGTCGGGGATAGCACTATCCTCGGAGAACAGATGCGGCAGCTTCTTCCAGACGGATCAGGATATCCGACACACATCCTGCTCCTATGAAGGCATTGAGATGCTTCCGACAGCAGAAGCACTCAAAAAGTATGATTGGCTTAAAGATTATTACTGGAATCTTGTCGATAAGGATAAGGATGAATACACGCGGTATGTGGCAGCCCAGGAGCCACGCGGATTTACCATCATCGCAAAAAAAGGCAGCAAAAACATCTTCCCCCTTCAGACCTGCCTGTTTATGGCGACTGATGACATCCAGACCGTCCACAATATTATCATTGCCGAGGAAGGAGCGGAATTGCACCTTATAACCGGATGCGTCTCCAGCCACTCTGTCGGCCAAGGTTCCCACTATGGTATCACGGAATTGTACGTGGGAAAAGATGCCCTCATCAGTACAACTATGATACACACGTGGGGCGAGAATGTAACCGTCGTCCCACGCAGTTCAGCCAGAGTGGAGGAAAACGGCACATTCCTCTCCAATTACATCAGCATGAAACCGGTGAAACGTGTCCAGATGTATCCGGAAGCCCGTTTAACTGGTGAAAATGCGATTGCACGGTTCAGTTCAGTCATCCTTGCCCCAAAAGGGTCTGAACTTGATCTCGGCCAGCGTGCAATACTGGAAGCAAAAGGTTCAAGTGCCGAACTCCTGTCCCGTGTAATAACCCGGGGAGGTACGGTTATATCGAGATCCCACATCATCGGAATGGCAGAGGAGACGAGGGGTCATATTGAGTGCAATGGTCTCATATTGGAGGATGGTATCATCCATGCAATCCCTGAGATCGAAGGGCGCCTCACCAATACCTCACTCTCCCATGAGGCGTCAGTGGGAAAAATCGCCCAAGATGAGATTGAATATCTGATGGCACGTGGTTTAAGCGAAGAAGAGGCAACGGCAACCATTATCCGCGGATTTTTGGACGTCAAGATACAGGGCCTCCCTGAATCACTCCAGCGGCAGATTGATGCTGCAATTGACGCAGCAGAAGATGGGTTCTGAAGGGTATGCCCTTTATTGACCTCACCCGCTCTTATCCTGAACCTGACTGTACATATACCGGCGACTGTGTGCCAGAATGCCACCAGTCTCAGAGAGACGGCTATCGGGTTTCCGTGCTCGTCGCAAGCAGTCACAGCGGT
>JAAYIO010000136.1 GCA_012523385.1 Methanomicrobiales archaeon | reverse complement strand
CGGCAAGAACTACCAGCGCCCACCCCTCAGAAGTGCGGTTGCCCGTGCGCTTCGTATCCGCACGATGTACGAGATTGATGTGCTCGATATTGACGGCAGGGACGTGCTTCTCCGTGTCCGCTGTGAGGCAGGCACCTACATCCGCTCTCTCTGCCGCCATATCGGATTTGCCATCGGAACCGGCGGTCAGATGGTGGAACTCCGGCGGATACGCTCCGGAGGATATGACGAAACGATGTGCTGCAACCTGCACACCCTCAGGGATGCGGTGGAACGGGCAAAGGAGGGTGACAGAGAGGAGTTACTCTCATACATCAAACTCCCGGAGTCGGTGCTGGAAGGCATTCCGACCGTCACCATCCGTGACACCGCGGTTGACGCTCTCTGCCATGGTGCATCCCTTGCGGGTGTAGGCATCACCGCCGCAGACGCATTTGCAAAGAACACTGATGTCGCCGTGATGACCGAAAAGGGTGAACTGGTCTGCATCGGTACATCTCTTGTGCCTTCAGACGCAGTTGTGCCTGGCGCAACGGGCATCGTCATCCGCCCAAAGATGGTGATTATGGAGGCAGGCACGTATCCCAAAGGCTGGGTTACAAAGCCGCCTGCGCCACGACCAGCAAAACCTGCAAAACCTGTTGAATCCGCACCCCGGGCAGACAAGAGGGAAGAAAAAACCGAGAAAACGGGAGCCTCTTCAAACACGCGCCAGTCACTGCGTCCCGGGCCAAAGAAACGCCCTGATGACAGTGGAAAATACCTGAGTACCAGCAAAAACGGCAGACGCCGGGGCACCGGAGATAAACCGGTTAAATCGAAAGGGGAAAAGAAAGGTCAGACCAGTCAGACCAAATATTCCGGAACCCGATCCATCCAGCCCAAAAAAGGGAACCGCTGAGACCAATCTGGATTACTTTTCTTTTTTATCGCGCATTCGTTCAGTTTTTTTCTGTTGTTTCAGTATTTACATAGCAAAATCTTCCGTCTTTCACTGACCGTTCATGGTGTCCAGACAGGCATCGTCCATGCCACGGCACTGCCTCACGTCACAATTTCTCTCGCGCACCAGCCCGGCAGGGTAGCGAGACCTCGTGTCTCCGTCTGTTTCGGCGGGAATCCCGTATTAAAAAACCCATAGCATTAAGAAACGCAGTCCCGAATATAATAGGGCAGCAGCATGCTGTGCTGAGGTAGTCTAGTCTGGTAGGGCGCAGGCCTGGAAAGCCTGTGGGGCCTAGCCCCTCGGGAGTTCAAATCTCCCCCTCAGCGCTTTACATTTTTTCGGGTTGTTTCAAGGATTTTTTGCATCATGTCATTCATTCCTCCGGACAAGGATTGTCGGTCAATTTAGAATGAGCCGGTTTCCACGATGAAAATCTTCAAGATCAAAAGAACGATTTGTTATCCCCATAATCATCAGTATGATCTTCAGACTCTCTGGCGTTTGGGCGTCGTATTCCTAATGGGACAGAGAAATAAGCCAGACTACATTGGGCTGAAATTCATAGCTTACTCATAGGAAAAATTCGCGCAATGCCCGGGAAAATATCGTAGCAAAAAATGGGGTGGAGCAGATCCTCTCTTTTAGTCACGGAATCTTCACAAAAAACCTTTTACCCACACGGCACCTCGGGCACACCCAGGTATCGGGCAGGTCTTCAAACGTGGTGTTCGCCGATATACCCTGCCGGGGGTCACCGTTCTCTGGGATATAAATATAGCCACATTTTGTGCATTTGTACTGATCCATGGATCAAACATTTCCTGTATAGTATATATGAGTTAGTGAGAATGCCGAACACACAGCATGATAAATTTTCAAATCCATAATGATTTGAAAGTTCGGCATTGCAGAAATCCTCAGGAATATGATTCAGTCCCGGTCACGGCATCTTCACGAAATGTTCCTTACCCACACTGCACCTCGGACAGAGCCAGGAATCAGGCAGGTTTTCAAACGCGGTGTTCGCCGGGATACCCTGCGTGTAGTCACCATTCGATGGGAGATAGACATACCCACATTTCGTGCATCGGTATTGATCCATGAATCACAGATAATGGGCATAGTATATAGTTGTTAGGTGAATAACCCGGAAAATCATACCAAACAGAATTTTTATTGTGGATTTGACCTTATGAGAGTGATACAAAAGGATGGAATCCGGTGAGATAGACAACACCCATACCATACGAGAAAGGAGGGAAAACAAGGAGACATCATCTCTCAAATCACCGTGAATGGATTACCTCACTATTTTTGTCGGTTTGAAACAGTGAGTGTCACCATTGAAATTAATCCGGGGAAAAGCGAAAGTTATTCAATCCCAATCATCACGTTTGATGACTTGATTATCGCTGATGCCTCTTTCCCCACAGCGAGTCCGAGGTGTTCGGCAGAACTCTTCGTTATCAGCGACGTGATCTGAACGCCATCGGACAGTTCTATTACCACTTCCACAAGGATCTGGCCATATTTAATATCTTTAATCGTTCCTTTCAGAACGTTACGTGCACTAATCTCCATAGTATTCACCGCTGGACAATTATTTTCTGACCGAATAAAACTATCCTGAAGATTTCTCATTCCCCTATTTATTCCAGAGATTATCCCCCCCTGTTATCATCCGTGAATACATACCTCTGGTTATGACTGCACCCGTCCCTCTACCAGAACTGCAGCAGAGAATGAGACGATTCTGTGACCGCATGGATACGCACGAACCTGACTGGGAATGTGCAATGATATTCAGCAATATCAATCTCTACTACTTCACGG
>JAAYIO010000135.1 GCA_012523385.1 Methanomicrobiales archaeon | reverse complement strand
GTCCCCAGCCGCATTCCCGCTCATCGCGTGCGGTGAGCTCTTCTGCTGAGGTGACATCATCCTCTCTTCCCCGCCCAAATATTCGTTCCAGACGCACCGCAAAGTGAGAGGCAACACCCACCAGACAGAAATCAGAGAAGTGATCCCTGAAGAGACTGACTTCTGCTTCACTGCGTATTCCATCGATAATTACTACCTCTGCCCCGGTCGCCTCCACGCGCGGAATGGTGAGTTGTGCAATCGCATCGCGTCCCATCTGTGCACGAAGCTCTGCTGACGCTTCACCCATTTATAGGTCAGACAGCATCTGGCCGGATGTGCGGACATATTCCCGGATTGAATCCCCCATCACGATAACAGGAATTTCAAATTCTCCTGCAATTCGTGAAAATTCACCTTTCCCACTTCCGGGAAGGCCAACGACTCCGATTACTTTCATATATACCTCCTCAGTTCAATATTTTCGGCGGGCCTGAAGAATGTCGGTTAAAACAATCGAATCAGCAATAATAATCTGCCCGTTTTTATAGGTGACTTCTCCGTCCTCTCGCGTTCGTATCCGGACCGGACGCTGAATTTTATCTGCAAGGGACTTGAGTTCATAAAACGACATGGGCGTGATATCACCGGTAACGCCTTGATTTAATACAAAGTCAACATCCGGCGCTTCGCGGGAGATATACGCCACATCATCCTCACGGCCCGGAAAGAGAGTGACCACCACCTGAAACTCAGAGAGCGTTCCATTCTTATGTGCTTCACAACAGAGAGCAAGAGAGCGCTGCACCTTTTCTGTCACCTCAGGTTTTACTTTCAGCAGTTTGGGATAATGTTCCCAGCGGGTTTTGATGTCAAGATGAACAAGGTCGAGAAGGGAGCGACTAATAAGCGCCTCCAGAGTTTCGGGAAAGACACCATTCGTCTGGACACCGACCCTGAGACCCATCGCACGGCACCCTTCAGCAAGCGCAATTAATGCATCTTTCTGCATTGTCGGTTCACCACCGGAGAAGATAACCCCCGATATGAGCATACGGGATGACTGAATCAGGTCAAGAATCTCCTCAGTGGTGCGAGAATCAGCACCCCCCTGAAGTTCGACATTATGGCAATAGTGGCAGTGAACCGGGCATCCCCGCAGAAATACTGTACAAACCGACCGCCCTCTCCAGTCAACGGTACTTAACGGGACAAATCCTCCAAAATTAATGTTCAACAGACCACCAGATAGCATATATGTTCGGGCTAAACTCACTTGAAGGTATCAATCCTCTCTGGGAGGATCGTCTGTCTTCCATGCAGAAACGACACTTAATACCGCACACGCACAAAAACATACTTACTGAAAACCTATGAAGACCGTGGTAGCCCTGACAGACATGGCAGATTTTGATACGGCAGTCGATTCAGGTGCAGATTATATTGAACTGCGCATCGACCTCTTCGACGCAGAACCGGATGTAATCTGCCAAAGAGACGATGTGCCCTTTATCGTAACACTACGGAGCAGCGCCGAAGGAGGGATGTTCTCCGGGAGTCCGGCTGAATGGTGGGGCATTGTTGAACCGTGGTGTTTCTTTGCGGCATACATTGACATCGAAGAAAAGTTTTCTGCGTATGCACCCGAGGTCAGAACGCGCGGCGCGGGTGTCATTGCATCCCTTCATCTGTTCGATACACCTGACACCCAGACACTGAATGCCTGTGAGAAGAGACTCCGGGCATATGGGGACATCCCGAAAATAATCACGACATCTCATTCCAAAGACGATCTCTTACGTCTTTTGAGTTTCACCGCCGCGGCTTCAGGTTCGATATGCACCGGAACAATGGGAAATAAACTCAGATACGGCAGGGTACTTGCTGGTCTTTTTGGGTCAGAGATGGTATACTGCCATTGCGGAACGCCGACAGCAGAGGGACAGTATCATATCAAAGAGATACGCGAGATACTGCGTCTGCTTGAATAATCGGTTGCCATCTATACGCTTCCACGACAATCTGCACCCCGAGATCCCCACGGAAAAATACACCATGAACGCAACTAAATCCGATAAAGAACAATTGCGGGATGCCCTGCGTCTCACCAGACAGGAAATTTCACCTGAACAGTATGCAACCCGCAGTGCAGAGATAGCACAACACCTCTTTAGCCTACTTAAACCATTTGACACAATCCTTGTGTACGTCTCTAAACATCCAGAGGTTGACACCTCGCCACTTATTGTTAGACTGCTCGAGGAAGGCAAGCACGTCATCGTGCCTATAATCCAGCGTGCAGATTGCAGTCTCAGATTCTCTTATATCAAAACGTTGGATGTGCTGGTGCCGGGCACCTTTCATGTGCCAGAACCTCTGGGAAATGAGATACCTGCAGACCCAACAGAGATAGATGTAGCCCTGATACCTCTCCTCGGGTTTGATGCGCTTGGAAACCGCATCGGGTATGGTGCCGGATACTATGACCGGTTCCTTGCCAAAAATACCCACTTTCCGACTGTTGGTGTCGCATTTGCAGTGCAGGAATGTCAACATATCCCTCATGAACCAACCGACCAGACACTGGATGCGGTGGTGACAGAGTCGGGAGCCACTGTTTTCTCACATCACCGCGATCTGCTACACGTGCACATATAAGCATCGAATAAAGATCCCCAGGCCCTTATTTTCCAGACAAGAGTCACCGGACAGTGGAAACTATTAGTTGCCGCATGGCAACAAATTATATATCGAAGAGCACTTACTATTGGTAAGTATAGCACAGAGGTTATCATTATGACATCATCATCATTCGTAGAAGTTACCGTAAAAGAAGCACTCCATGAAGACGCAGGGCGGAGCATTGCCCGCATCAGTACTGACGTTATGACCATGCTCGGACTGCGAAGCGGCGACGTGATTGAGATCTGTGGCCGCGAGAAGGCTGCAGCTATCGCTTGGCCGGGGTTTCCTGAAGACCGAGGGAGGGCCATTATCCGTATTGACGGAAATATCCGGGGAAATGCTCATGCCGGGATTGACGAAAAGGTCAAAATACGGAAGGCCGAGGTGCATGAGGCAAAGAAAGTAGTCATTCAGCCAACACACCCCGTCCGTCTCAGCGGATTTGAACAGTCCTTTGCACGAATAATTGCAGGACGCCCCGTTGTCGAAGGACAGGAGTTCCGTGTTGCGCTTCTGGGCACCACGCTGACGTTTGTAATCACAAAACTCACCCCAAAAGGCGTGGGCATCGTGACTCAGAACACAGAATTGGAACTCAAAGAGGAACCATACACACCAAAAGAGGGGAAGAAGGCAAACGATCTGCCGGACATCCACTATGAAGACATTGGCGGCCTCGGTCGTGAGCTCGATCAGGTACGGGAGATGATCGAACTTCCCCTGCGCCACCCGGAGATCTTCGATAGGCTCGGAGTCGAGCCCCCAAAAGGTGTGCTTCTTTATGGGCCTCCGGGCACCGGCAAGACCCTTATCGCAAAGGCAGTTGCAAACGAGGTGGATGCACACTTCATCAGCCTCTCAGGCCCAGAGATCATGAGCAAATATTACGGAGAGTCTGAGGGGAAACTCAGGGAAGTCTTCGAGGAGGCACAGGAGAATGCGCCAACGATCATCTTCATTGATGAAATCGATTCCATCGCACCCAAACGTGCAGAGACAAAGGGAGAGGTTGAACGGCGAATCGTTGCCCAGCTTCTTTCCCTCATGGACGGGTTGGAAGGTCGCGGACAGGTCATTGTCATTGCCGCCACAAACCTGCCAGACAATATCGATCCTGCACTCAGACGCGGAGGCAGGTTTGACCGCGAGATTGAGATTGGCATTCCTGATAAAAAAGGGCGGCTTGAAATATTCCAGGTTCACAGCCGCGGTGTCCCGCTGGACCTTAAATCCGTTACGCTGACAGAAGAGGAGCATCCCGGACAAGACAATCGGGGAACCGATGAAGAACGCCGAAGGAAAGAATTCCTGAAACCGTTCGCGGCATCCACGCACGGATTTGTCGGCGCAGATATTGCACTCCTCGTAAAGGAGGCTGCAATGCATGCACTGAGAAAGAGCATGGAAGGCATTCAGATGGATGAAGAGATTCCTCTTGAAATCCTTGAGACCCTGCGCGTGACAAAAGGAGACTTTGAGGCAGCGCTCAGCAATGTCGAGCCATCTGCCATGCGTGAGGTGCTTGTTGAGCTACCCGACGTCACTTGGGATGATGTGGGCGGTCTTGAAGACATCAAGGCGGAACTCGTCGAAGCGATTGAGTGGCCACTGAAATACCCCGAGGTCTTCAAGCGACTGGATACCAAACCACCGGCAGGAATCCTGCTCTTCGGACCACCGGGGACCGGCAAGACGCTCCTTGCAAAGGCCGTTGCCCATGAGAGCGAGTGCAACTTCATCTCCGTAAAGGGCCCTGAACTTCTCTCAAAATGGGTCGGTGAATCGGAGAAAGGTATTCGGGACATCTTCCGGAAGGCACGGCAGGCAGCACCGTCAATCATCTTCTTTGATGAAATTGACTCACTCCTTCCTCGCCGGGGCAGTTATGAAGGATCATCTCACGTAACAGAAAGCGTGGTCAGCCAGATTCTTACCGAACTTGACGGGATTGAGGAACTCAACAACGTCACCATCCTTGGTGCAACAAACCGCCCGGATATGCTTGACGAGGCGATGATGCGTCCCGGCCGGTTTGACCGGATAGTCTATGTGCCCCCACCAGACAGTGACTCGCGCAGAAAAATATTTGCAGTGTACCTCGATGGGGATGAATCCATCCTTGCAGGCGATGTCGACCGGGAAGCACTGGTTGAGGCAACAGAAGGGTATGTCGGTGCGGATATCGAGGCACTCGTCAGGGAGGCAAAACTTGGCGCTATGCGAGAGTTCATCGCCGCAATGGCGAAGAAGAGCGATATCGAACGCACTGATGCGCTCCCCAACGTGAGGGTTACAAAGAAACACTTTGATACTGCGATGAAGAAGGTAAAAGCAACCCTTGACCGGGAAGCCATCGAAAAGAACGAACGGCTTGCGTGGAGCATTCTTTACAATGAGGAGGAACGCTCAATTCTGGAAAAGGCGGGTTCTCTACTCACCCGTGCAGGATTCGGCCACAAGGATAATGAAAAGATACAGAACGCCCGAAATATTCTCAGAAGCAAAACATTCGGAAAAAATAAAGATTTTCCTGCAATTCAGGAACAGACAGAAGCCCTTGAAGGGCTTCTCGAATCCTGATTTAAGAAAGATAAACCGTGATTATTATGACAGAAGAACCCAACGATCGGGTAAGGCAATACACAGAACTGATACGCAGACTCTTTGAAGAGGCAATGGGATCGAAAGATATTCTCCCCGGGGAACTCAATATCATCATAGCTACAGTAAGTGTGCCAAACGATGTAAATGCAGAAGCACAACATACCTGGAAACCCGACATACGAAAACCAGTTTCAGAACAGTATGAACACGATGGTATCGTTACCATCACCGCAGACCTTCCGGGCACAATCCCGGGAGATATTCGTTTTGCGGTTTATCAGGATATCCTCTACCTCGTAGCACATGCAGAAAAAACCATTTACCGCGCGACATATCCAATTGAAGGGGCGTTACCGGACACGCTAACTAACACCTACAAAAACGGCGTTATTGAGTTTACTTACAAAAAAGAAGAACGGGAAGATGACAAAATACAATTGAATGATGTGATGGAATATGATGAATAAATCCCAGAAAGAGAGGAACGGATAATTACCACGGAAGATATATCACGATGCATGAAGACCCTGCGGCAATACCTCGATGAGACTCCGTGTGAGAAACCCCTCAAAGACCTCATCGAGCTCATCGCATACCAGTCAATTCCCATACGGGATGCGTTCATTGACAACCAGACCTATGCAGGAACAGAGAACACCTACGGGGAAGAACAGGCGGCTCTCGACAAATGGGCCGACAATCATCTGATATCTGTTCTGGGCGAATCAGGTTTGGTACAGGAAATTGCTTCAGAGGAACAGGCAGATATTGTCCGGTTCCCTGATGCATTGGGCAAATATGCAATTGTAATGGATCCCCTCGACGGGTCATCCCTGATTCAGGTTAATCTCGCAGTCGGCACCATCATCGGCATCTTCAGGGGAAAAAATGCACTGCAGAAGGGAGAAGACCTTGCGGTTGCGATGTATATGCTCTACGGGCCGATGACCGTTCTTACCATCACGACAGGAGATGGCGTATCCACCTTTGCCTTAAATTCGAAAGGCATCTTTGCGCTCCTGAAAGAAAATATTCAGATGCCTGAGGGGAAAATCTTTGGAAGTGGCGGTACCCGGAATGAATGGCTTCCGGGTCACCAGAATTTCATCACACACTGCGAGCAGAAAGACGGAAAATTGAGATATTCCGGTTCCTTTGTCGCGGACTTCCACCAGATTCTGACTTATGGTGGCATCTACTGTTACCCGGCAACTCAGGGGAAAACTGATGGAAAACTCAGGCTGGTCTTTGAAGCAAACCCAATCGGTTTCATAGCGAAACAGGCAGGCGGCGCAATCAGTGATGGAACACGGGATCTCCTCACGGTTGTGCCAAATAAACCGGATCATCGCACGCCCATTTACGTAGGAAGTAAAAAGATTGTTGAATCAGTAGAATCCTGCATGAGAGGATGCTGATTTCACTCATTTTCTGAAAATTTCATTCAATATCTCAAACTGCGTAGGGAGAGGCAGGAGAAAGATTACCCTCACACTTCCCGCAGAAAGTTTAAACAAAAGTTTAACTATGGTATAACACTACTTAAATAGAGATGGTAAACAGTATTGTCCTCCCGATCAAAAAGGTGTTCGCTCTCGTAGATTCTCAGATTGTTGTTGAAATTAAGGACAGTGAGCGGATTCTTCAGGGGCGCCTTGTCGCAGTGGATGAGCACCTCAATATTCAGATGGACCAGACGAGTGAATACACAAACGGCCAGAGAGGACGGGCACTTGGGACTGTTGTTATCAGAGGAAGCAACATTCTGACGATTGCACCGGTACTCTGAACAGGCACATAATATGACAGATATTGCAGAAAATGCACTTAGGGTTATTCAGTCACATCCCGATGGAGTTTTACAGAGTGAACTCTGGAAAGAGCTTGAGATCGACAGCAGAAAATGCTCGCGTGTCGTAAAAGCACTCCTTGACGACGAAAAAATTGACCGTGTTGAATACCGAAAGGAAGGACAGCGGACCTATCTTCTGAAAGCAAAAAAAACTGCTGTGAATCCAGCGCTTTTGATTGCTGGAGGAGCGCTTCTCCCCTGCATCTGCTGTGAAGAAGAATGCGAAGTGCTTGCCTGCCCCCTGCTTCTTGACTGGATGTATCAACTCGCTATCGAGGGATACCAAAAACAATAGATAATTATATCTCCTCATTTTTCATTCAGTAGAGTATGCAGAGTGATAACGAGATTGCAACGTCACAGACAACTGCAAATCTTTTGCTTGTCGTAATCACGGTCATCCTCGCTATCCTTCTGTTCCTGATGCTCCATATACCCGATTTTGACATGACATTCTCCGGACCTCCGGTCATCTTCAAAATAATATCCATTGAGAGTTCTGCCCCAACATTTCAAAGTCAGATCACCCTAAGAAATGTTTTAGATAAAGATTATATGAACAAGGAACTCTCGGCAAAGATATATCGTAATGATGTGATGCTTCCCTGTACGATTCTTACACTAAATACGCATGAATTCATACCCACTGCCCATTACGGAGTTAAAACCTTTAAGGGACAAGGAGGGTGCACTGACATATGGAGCTATAACCAGTTGCTACGAATGGACCTCTCGGACGGGTTTATTCACCCGGGTGATGTCATCAGAGTGGACATCATACAAACAGCAACGGACAAGGTGATTTCACGGGATTCCCGGAAAGCCTAATATTTCCCCTAAAATGAGATTCATATAGATTCAGATTCAAGGACTTCATTAATGAAGGTAAACTTCAAACGGTATGGACTCTATCTTGTCAGATGGCAGTTATCTACACCAATCCTTGCAGGTGTTGGCATTGTACTTGCATCGATGGGCGCTCTTGTTGCGGCGATTGTTGCAAACCTGATCGGAGGGCTCCTGTTCTTCTGGGTCGACAGATTCATCTTCACCTCAGAGACACTGGATGCCCAATGGGAAGTAAAAGAGAACATCTGCTGTATTGACTGCGGAAAAGTGTCACGAGGATATCGATTGGTGCGGGCAAAATCCTATGACCGTTCAGATGATCCAGAGCCTGAGTTCAGATGCGAGGAATGTTCTATTAAGAAATCCGATGAACTGAAACGCAAAGGACATAACCATTAATTTTTTTCTTGCCTTTTTTTGCACGGAACCTTCAAGGATATAACTGAAGGGAAACAAAATAGATTATAATGGTTATCGACCGCAGTCAGGTCTGTATATTTATTCCGACCCTCAACGAAGAACCGACCATAGGTGAACTCATATCAAGGTTCAGGGAACGGGGATATTCACACATTTTTGTGATGGACGGAAACAGCACTGACAAGACAGCAGAGGTTGCAAGGAAAGCTGGTGCTGAAGTAATGCTTCAGAAATCACGCGGCAAAGGCAATGCAATCATCGAGAGTATTGAACATTTCAGGCACCCGTACATCCTGATGCTGGACGGGGACCTGACCTATCTGCCGGAAGATGCGGAACTCATGCTTGAACCCCTCATGAGCGGATGTGACCATGTCATCGGAAACCGGCTTGAATCTCCTGAGACTGGCGCGCTTTCCCGCCTCAATCTCTTTGGCAATAAGGTCATAAATGACCTCTTCCGGATGGCCCATGGACGCTATCTGGCCGACATCCTCTCCGGATACCGGGCATTTACGCTGGAAAGCATCCGGCAGATGAATCTCAAAGAAGCAGGATTCGGGATTGAAACAGAGATTTCATCTGAGTCCATCCGCAACCAGCAGAAGGTACACATAGTTTCCATACATTATGTGAAACGGCCGGGGACCGCAACAAAACTCCGCCCATTCCATGACGGAGCCAAAATTATATCGACTCTTTACCGACTTGCAAAGCGTAGCAATCCAATGTTTTATTTCGGGATGATCGGCGGAGTTATCACCCTTCTGGGTGCGCTGACTGGCGTGTATGTAGTCTATGAATGGACAAATGGTATCGAGCACCTGCCGTTAACCATCCTCACGGCTCTTATTATCATGGGAGGCATTCAGGCATTTATGTTCGGTATCCTGAGTGACATTATGCTATCAAACCAGCAGGAGCTCAGGAGAGAGATTCAGGCCCTCAAAAATCAGAGGCCCCCGAAATAACAAGTATCCGTGCGGCATGTTCAGCTGCGGCCGTGAGGATATACGCATCGACAAGCCGTTCTGCCCGTGCAAAGGTTCCGTGACCCCGCGCAATGACAAGAGGTGAAGAGACAAGGGCACGTCCGACATTCTCTGCAAGCGCCTCAGTGCCCGGTTCACCGCCGACAACCGGTATCTTTGGCAGAAGCATCCTGCCTTCACTATCAGCCGGGATAATAGTATCACGAGAGAGTGACAGCGCCACTGCATAGGCCGGATGTGCATGAACTATTGCCCCTGCATCCGTGTGGCGATAGACCTGCAGGTGGACGCGGTATTCACTGGATGCACCAGCTTCCGGTACCCCTTCGTCTGAGACAAATATTGAGATTGCAGGGACATCCAGAAATGAACCGGTCGGAGTAATTTCAAACCCACCTTCAACACGCCGGCTCATATTGCCAAACACCGAGGTCACCAGTCTTACCTGATGAAGTCGGGTTCCGACATTCAGAAATTCGGTATCATGCATTCTTTACACCTCTTCTTAAAACAATAATTTTTAGCATATTCAACGAACCAGGCATGGCATTGCCGGTGAGCCAGATTATCTTTAGGCAGCAGGTGGCAGAAGATCGCCTGCAGATCGGCCCCTTTCAGGGAGATGCCCGCACAGGCACAAATTTTGTGGGTATAGGCATCGATTACAAAAACGGGTCGGTTAAATCCGTAACAGAGAATACTGTCCGCAGTCTCCGGCCCCACCCCTTTAATCGCAAGAAAAAAGGCACGCAGAGAAAGAGTCGAACACCCAGCGAGATAACCTGTACCCCCACAGGAAAGAACCGTGGATGCCACGCATTTCAGTCGGGCACGTTTTATCCGGTAAAATCCAGTAGAGTAAATCGCCTCTTCAACCGTACGGTCAGAGGATTCTTGAATTCCCCTGAGAGAACAGATGCCGGCTTCGTGCAACCGTTCCAGTGCAGTCAGAACATTCGCCCAGCGGGTCTGTTGGGTGAGAACAGCACCAATGATCACTTCTTCAGGATCACCCGGCCACCACTCAATATCACCAAATGATTTCTGAAAAAAGGTGATAATCTGTTCTGCCTTCTCTTGTTCCCGAATCATACCGACCCGTTCTGCCTCATAGAGAGAGTTAGTCTGTCAGGGGTTCAAGAAGACGCCTGAGTGTTTCTGCGGGAGTAACTCCTTCCAAACGCTCCTTTACCTGTCCGTCCTTCTCGATGATCAGTGTCGGCACAACCATAATGCCATACTTCTGTGCCAAATCGAGATGGTCGTCCACATCAATCTTCTTAATTTCCACTGCATCCCCCATCATCTCTTTGAGCTTTTCAAGTTCAGGAGTCTGAAGGTTACAGGGTCCGCACCAGACGGCGAAAAAATCCATCAATACTGGTTTTGACATATTTGATCCTCATCAATGTGTGAGAATACGAAAAATATAAGGATTGTGATGGGAGATCGCTGACTTCAGCGATCACCCGGATTTTTTGAAAGAATAGCCATAATGATCTTACCGTAGGCGGGACGGGTGATGAACACACCAATCAGCACACCAAGTATGGTGATAATGGCAAATCCACGAAGGCTTGCAAGATCCATCACTGCAAGCGGAAGCATCGCAACGATCGTCGTACCTGCTGCCACCATGATGATGGCGAGTGCACGGTTTAGTCGTTTCAAATAGAGACTTTGTGACGGTACGCGTCCCTCATAGATGACTTCATCAGTTATTACCACAAGCTGGTCAATACCGGTTCCAAGCACCGCAATAAGACCCGCAATACTTGCAAGATCCAGTTGCTGAATATAGGTTGCAATGCCCAGCAGAATGATAACTTCTGCAACGGTAGTTCCCATCATCGGAAGCACAATAGCAGGCTCGCGATACCAGTAGTATACGACGGCCCCAACCGCCAGAAGGGCAAAAATGCCTGCAATTACAGACATTGTCTTGAAATGATCCCCGAGCGTTGCAGAAACTGAACCGGACCCTGCCATATCCACATCAACGGGGAGTGCACCAGCGCGCAGGTGGATTTCGAGTGCTTTTGCGGCTTCAAGTCCTGTTTGACCAGAGCCTGTTGTTGAACGGAGCTCACGGACAGGAATAGTCTTTAGCTCCATCGCCAGCTGGGGGTTCAGGGCCGCGCTGTAGACGACATCTCCATCCAGAAGCATCATAATCTCATGAGCTTCGGGATTCGTGGTTGCACCATAGGCATTTGCAGCCTTTTGGAATGCAGTGGCTCCATCCTCAGTAAGGCTGAAGCCGACACCCCAAATGCCACTGCCCGGAGGACTCTGTGTTGGCGTGGAGACACTCTTGATCGAGTCTCCATAGAGCACATGTTCAGACTCATTTCCCGCAGTCTGAATTCGTATCTCAAACTTGCCCTGCGTACCAACGATCTCCTGAGCTGTATGGATGTCAACACCCGCGAGTTCGAGCCTGATGTACGTGGTCACGCCGTTGATTCCGGTGATCGTATTGATACGTGCATCCTTTGTGCCGAGATTATTGACCTTATTCTCAAGAATTAGTTTGATCTGTTCACCAGTCTCTTTTGAGACACCAGTCTCATATGTGACGACAGACCCGCCGTTCTCTTTAAAGACCGTTTCCAACTCATCCCGGGTAAAGGGTGCCCGAATCTCCATCCGGTCTTTTTCAAAGAGGAACACCTCAGTATCCAGCGCTTTCCCGATGCGATTTGCAAAGTTATCCGGGTCATCTGTGGTGGTAAACCGGACAACTTCCGAACGGAATGATAACTGAATCCACGAGCCACCTTCAAGGTCAAGTCCGAGCTGGAGGTTTCCCGTTGCTCCGTTTGCTATACCCGGCGGAATCACATAGATGCTTACGATGGAAAACACCACTAAGATAAGCATCAGGGCAACGCGCCAGTCCTTTAGTGTCTGGACAAGACCGCTTTTATTTTCGTCACTCATCTTTTGTCACCCCCTACATACCATGTCAAAATTCCTACATTCAGCATCCAGGTATTCATAAGATCAACGAAAAGACCTATTAAAAGGACGGCTGAGATATCACGAATAATATCAATCTGTCCAATCCATGAGACAATTAACATCAGAGCGACTGCACTGATGGTGGTCGATGTCATGGTAAATCCGGTACGAAATGCTCCCTGAATCTTTTCAGAAAACTTTCCTTTCCGTTTCAGAACCCGTGTCGTCAGCAGAATATCACTGTCTACCGAGTATCCTATAAGCATTAACAGGGCCGCAGTAGTGCCAAGACTGAGCGTGAGCCCGACCACATTCATGAGAGATGCGGTAATGATAATGTTAGATAATGCTGCGAGTACAACAGCAATTGACGGAACAACGGTCTTAAAGACAAGGAAAACAATAATAGCCATACCGATAAATGAGAAGAGAAGTGCCAAGAGTGCCTGTGACTGCAGGGTCTTTCCAAACGTTTCTCCAATCTGATCAACTTTTGCACCTGGGTACCGTGCGTCGATAAGTTCTGTGAGTGTCAGGAAATCCTCATCAGGCATAATCTCAAACACTACATAATATCCTCCGTTCATCCCTTCACCGATACTTTTCAGGGGATATCCAAAGAAATATGCCTCAATATCCGCCTGAGACTCTTCCATCGGTGGAATCGTCACAGCAACACCTCCGGCAAAATCAATTCCCGGGCTGACAGGCATGCCTGTCGTGAGTGTATTAAACCCAAGGAAAAGAAATGAGATTACCAGTAACACAAGTGGCAGCATAACCAACTGCCGGACTGTGTATTTACTGATATCATAGGTTGGAAATTTCATACAGACAAATATTTGGGAATGAAGGGATTAAATATGATGCATCCTGAAGATTCACTTGGTCTGATTTACGGCAATTTTATAAAATATATGGATGATGACGCGGATTCTACCGAATTTTTTGATACTCATTCAGTTCCGGATATGTATCCACAATCCCGCATTTAGATTCGATACGATTATATACCGTCGGTTCAAATGAGCGTATATGCGATATGCGGCCGATCTAAAGCACGAAATAGAGCGCCGTTTAAAAGACTATCTTAAACGGGACACATCAGGCATTCGACATGAACTCCTGAGTATCTTTATTAAAACCAGATCAGTTACCATCCCTGAGGCATTTGAGCAGTTGAAAGAAAAGTTTAGTATCAGCATCCAGTCTGTTGCATCGATGATTGGAACTGTTGCCTCACGGATCGGAATTCTCAGTGTGCAAAAGAAAAATGACAATGCAACGAGCGTCTATATACTTAAGGACAAGTATACGGACATGGTCAGCTCACTGATTCAGGCAGTTTAATCTACTGCCGTATCAAAACCTATTTTTATCCAGATATTCAACTTGTAATACAGTATGGAAAAATGTGATGACGATTGTGCTGTCGGACACAATATTGTTGTCTCTGATGACGTTAAATCCTATATTCTTCAGAGAAATATTGATTTCAGGGTATGCACAACCTGCGGGGGACCAGTGTTACTTTCCACCGCCGTAAAACCCCCGAAACCAACAGATTATGAAATTTATGTTGGGGAGAATATTATTTATGTTTCCATGTATCAGGCCAGATACATGGACCGAATCGATATGGATATGATCCCTGCATACGGCAATTACCTTTAAGAACAGTTGTAAACACGATGTCTTTTTCTGAACGGGAACACACAGCAGACGTTTTGATGCATGTATGCGGTGCAACCAAACAAGAACTCTATGAAGAAGCGGGACGTGCCCTTTTTTCGGTGATGTTCCCTCTCTGCACCCGGGGAGAGGTCATGATTCAGTTTACTCTCAGTGGAAAGGAAGAGGAACGTCTGCTTCATGAATTCCTCTCAGAAATCCTTTTTTATGCTGAGGTTGAGTGTGTGGCACTATACCGGGCAAAAGTGACGTTGACACCCTCAGGTCTTTCAGCAGAGTTGTTCGGAGAACCATACCAAAGAGAGAGGCATGGAAGCGGGACTGAAGTGAAGGGGATATCACTCTCAGGAATGGAGATAAAGAGAACCGACGATGGGTGGTGTACGTTGGTTCTCTTCGATGTGTAACGAAGGAGACGTGACATAAAATGATGGATAAAATTATTCGGAAAAAAGAATACGAATGGGAGGTCCCCATCGGTACCGTTCCGGGAATGCGAGTACCTGGCCGGTTTTATCTTTCAGAGGAATTGATGGGAACTCTGGAGGAAGGAGCCGTACAGCAGCTTGCGAATATCGCAACACTCCCCGGAATATGCAAAAACGCTCTTGCAATGCCGGATATCCACTGGGGATATGGATTTCCCATCGGCGGAGTGGGAGCGTTCACCATGGACGAAGGAGTCATCTCACCCGGCGGAGTGGGATTTGATATCAACTGCGGCGTGCGGTTGATGGCAACGCCTCTGAAACGAAGTGATCTGGGGCAGATGAAAAACGTCCTGCAGGAGATTTATGACATTATTCCTACCGGCGTCGGTACAAAAAGCTGCATCACCGTGAAAGACGGAGAACTCAATACTATAATGACCGAGGGCGCCCGATGGGCGATAGAAGAGGGATATGGGACCGAGCGTGACCTTTTCTGGTGTGAGGGGCAGGGATGCATCGAAGGCGCTGACATATCCCATGTCAGCCAGAAGGCACGCAAACGCGGCAGACCGCAATGCGGCACCCTTGGTTCAGGCAATCACTTCCTTGAATTTCAGTGTGTAGAGGAGATCTTTGAACCAGAAGCCGCACAGGCATTCGGCATTGAGGCAGACCAGATATGCATCATGATCCATTGCGGTTCACGCGGGCTTGGTCACCAGATATGCACAGATTACCTGACAACGTTGGAGGACGCAGCAAAGAAATATCAGATACCTCTCGCAGACAACCAGCTCGCCTGCGCACCTCTGAGGAGTCCCGAAGGAGAGGCATATCTTTCGGCTATGGCATGTGCCGCAAACTATGCATGGGTAAATCGCCAGATAATCATGCATCTGACACGCGAGGTATTATCTCGGAATTTTTCCCTGTCAGCAGAGGAGATGCCGCTTGTCTATGATGTGACCCACAACATTGCAAAAATTGAAGAGCATATGGTGGACGGAAAGCGTACAACCCTCTGCGTTCACCGGAAGGGAGCAACCCGGGCATTTGGCCCAAACAGCCGTGATCTACCGCCGGGTTGTGATGCGATTGGTCAGCCGGTAATTATCCCCGGAAGTATGGGAAGTTCATCATATCTTTTGAGGGGAACGCATGGCGCCATGGACAAGACATTCGGCAGCACCTGTCATGGCGCGGGTCGGGTGCTTTCACGATCACAGGCAAAGAAACGTGCTTCAGGCGAGAGTATTCAGGAATCCCTCGGTAGAAGGGGCATTATTGTACTCGCACCCTCAGCGGGCACCATTGCAGAAGAGGCCCCTGACGCCTACAAACCATCAGATCAAGTGGTGGAAGTTGTTCATGAAGCCGGTATATCAGCAAAGGTTGCCCGGCTCTATCCGATAGGAGTTATCAAAGGATGATACAGAAAACAGGAGTCGCATGGGACTGTTCCTTACCGTTTATCAGATACATCGAAGATACCGGCAGCACCTGTGAATTAATCACGCCACAGATGATAGGGGCCCCGTATTATCGGGGAAAACTTGTCTCCCTCATCATCCCGACAGGGTTTGGTAATAAGGCATATTC
>JAAYIO010000134.1 GCA_012523385.1 Methanomicrobiales archaeon | reverse complement strand
GTCGCTGATTTAAAGACCCTTGACACCGGCAACCTCGAGGCACGGATGGCAGCAAATGCAGCCGCAGACGCTGTTGTTGTCTCTGGTCTTGCACCGGTATCAACCATCGAGAAGTTCATCCTTGAAGCAAGAAAGACCGGTATCTACTCGGTCATTGATATGCTCAATGTCGATGACCCTGTTGCACTTATCAAAGACCTTGCATCCCGTGACGCTGCACCAAGCATCGTTGAGCTGCACCGTGCAATCGATGATGAAAGCACTGAATATAGCTGGGGCAATATCGCTGCTATCAAAGAAGCAGCCGGTGGAAAACTCCTTGTCGCAACCGCAGGCGGCATCCGCCAGCATGTGGTAAAGAAAGCACTGAAGTCCGGCGCAGACATCCTTGTGGTGGGCCGTGCAATCACCGCAAGCAAGAATATCAAAAATGCAGCGGAACAGTTCCTTGAAGAACTCAACTGTGAAGAGATTGACCAGTTCAGAGTTATGACGGATTTCTGATCTGTCTGAATTTAAAAATACTCAATTTTTTCAACAAAAACAAAAAAAATACCGAAGCGGGAAATCCCCGCTCCCTCATATCTCTATTGTCTCACCAGGTACAAGCACCTGAACTTTGATATCCGTCGTCCGTTCAACCGATTTCTTAAACATCTCTGCATCCTGCTCGATAGCGGGGAAGGTATTGTAATGCATCGGGATGACGGTATCAGCACCGATAAATTCAGCGGCCATCATTGCCTCAGCAGGCCCCATCGTATATCTCCCGCCAATAGGCAGCAGTGCAACTTCCGGGTGATACAAATCACGAATAAGCTTCATATCAGAAAAAAGCCCCGTATCACCGGCATGATAAATCACCCTGTCATCCATCCGGATAACAAAACCGGCTGCAACACCCCCATAGAACCCGTGCTGACCCGTGCATTCAAGCCACGATGAATGGAGTGCAGGCGTCATCGTAAACCGAACGCCTTCAACCTCAATGGTTCCCCCGATATTCATTCCTTCGGCAGCACGTCCCTCGCTCTGCAGCCAGTGGGCAATTTCATTCATCGTAACAACAGGTGCAGAAAAGGATAGCGTCTCCCCAAAATGGTCCGCATGCCCGTGAGTAACGGCCACAATATCCACATCCTTCGGAATATTGCCCTCAGTGACAAAAGGATCGATAATAACTCTTTTTGAGCCTTCAATCACAAAGCAGGAATGGCCAAGCCATGTTATGGTAATTGTCTTCATCGTCTCATCGTATTCCAGAATATTCACAAACGATACAAAAATGTGAGATAGGAAGTATAATTCAATAGTATTTAGCCGATATCGGCAAGTTCTGCTTCGGTGGTATCGATTGCTTCTCCAAGTCCGTCATTCGTCAGACCGCCGGTCATCGACTCGGTCAGGTCACGGTCTTCCATTACATCACGAATCCGCTCGAGATAAGGATCTAAGGTAGGGTCGCGCTCCTGCTCAATCACATGACGGTACTCACGCAGTGTTGAAGGACTGATTCCCAGTTCTTCACTGATCTCCTTCATCGTAATGCCAGAATCCAACAGCGCCTCCATACGGGCGCGCTCAAACGGCATCTTGAAATCGAGGTCGCGGAAAAGCTTCAGTCGCACACGGGCACGGGCCACCGTTTTGGAGAGTTTCTCATCACCAAGGACCCGTGCAATCTCGGTATCGTTCTTGCCGTCATAGTATGCACAGACAAGCTGAGCAAGCTGGAGGGGGGGCAATTTCGTCTTAAAATGGCCCTGTTCGAGAATATCACGCATAACCAGCGCTACTTCACGTTCAATAGCATCCTTATCGCGGAGGGTACCGTGAATCTTTCTCATCGGTTCAACAATGGTTGTCTTGTTGGTAATATCAGTGAACAGGTCAAGAAGTTCCTTCTTACGTTGGTTCATTCTTGCCTGTTTCTTTGTCTTGCTTTCACGCATTCATACTCACCAGAATCTGCTTTATAGTGTATATCATAGAATATAAGACTTCTCTTCTGTGCAATAGTTAATTCAGGGTTAGTTAATATATCTTTTATAATCACGCGTAGAATATAGAGGAAAGCAGTGATCCATAATGGGCGATATCTACGATAATGTAATAGAACTTGCAAGAAGGCGAGGCTTTGTCTGGCCGTCTTCAGAGTGCTACGGGGCGGTAGCCGGATTTATTGATTATGGCCCCCTCGGAGCAATGCTGAAACGGAAGATCGAAAATCTCTGGCGGGGTTTTTACATCATCCGTGAGGGTTATTATGAAATCGAAGCACCGACCGTTGGTGTAGAATCGATTTATATCGCCTCCGGCCATGTCAAGGGATTTGCAGATAAGATGTGTCAGTGCCCTGTGTGTAAGGAATACCACCGGGCAGACCACATTGCAGACGAGCACGGAACAGCACACGCTGATTCCCTGAGTACAGAAGAACTTGCCGGGATTATCAATGGTCTCCCCTGTCCGTCTTGCGGTGAACCGCTGGAAAACGCTGATGTGTTCTACTTCAACCTGATGTTCCAGACCACCATCGGACCGGGTTCCCAGCGAACCGGATACCTGCGCCCGGAAACAGCGCAGGGAATATTTATCGACTTCAACCGGCTCTCACGGTTTTATCGCGAGAAGCTGCCGTTTGGAGCGGTTCAGATCGGTAAATCCTATCGTAACGAGATCTCTCCCCGTCAGGGAATGATTCGGCTTCGTGAGTTTACGCAGGCAGAAGCAGAGATATTTATTCATCCCGACCACAAGGATCATCCTGAGTTCAGCCGGTATGCAGACTATTCCGTCTCTCTCTGGGGCCAGACACACCAGATGCAGGACATAGAACCTGTTACCCCCACCATGCGAGAGGCCGTTGATTCAGGCCTTGTAGCAAACGAATATGTGGCCTATTATATCTCTCTGACCCACGAATTTTTGACGCAGGTCGGCATTAATCCAAAGAAACTCAGGTTCCGACAGCACCTCCCAACAGAATGTGCGCATTACGCACTGGACTGCTGGGATGCAGAGATATTTTCTGAACGGTTTGGCTGGGTAGAAGCAGTCGGCATTGCTGACCGCACAGATTATGATCTAAAAGCCCATGCAAAAGAGAGTGGCGACAAGTTTTCCGTGTTTGTTCCCTATGATGAGGTCCGGTATGAACAACGCAGAACGATTGTACCTGACATGGGTGCACTGGGCCCCCATTACCGCGGAAAAGCAAAGGCAGTCGCTGATGCGCTGATAGAATCTGAACCCGGCCCGGACGGTGCAACCATCACCTTAGATGGAGAATCCCTCTTTATTCCCGCCGACCTCTACCAGATTCGGGAAGAGACCATCGAAGTCCGCGGGGAAGAAGTCATACCACACGTTGTCGAACCATCATACGGCATCGACCGCATTCTTTACTGCACCCTTGAACATGCCTATGAAGAAGAGGATGTAGAGGGTGAAATACGAAAAGTGCTCCACTTAAACCCTGCAATAGCACCGGTACAGGCAGCCGTGTTCCCATTGATGAACAAGGACGGACTTGATACCATTGCACGAAACCTTGCCCTCGAGCTTCAAAAAACAGGCATCCTTGCGCAATATGACGATAACGGAGCAATCGGAAGAAGATACCGCCGACAGGATGAGATTGGCACCCCCTATACCATCACCATTGATTATGATACCCTAAAGGATCATACCGTCACCCTGCGTGAACGGGACAGTATGCAGCAGGTCCGTCTTTTGGCGTCCACTGTACCTGAAACACTCTCACGCCTGATTCAGGGAACCCTGCCGTTTGCTGAAGCGGGCAGAAAGATATGAATTATATCTCTCACCCTTTTATCCAACCAGACTCGATTGAACAACGGGATTATCAGCTATCTATTGCCGCGTCAGTATTACAGGAAAACTCCATGGTTGTCTTGCCCACCGGACTTGGCAAGACGGCAATTGCACTGATAGCAGCCGCATCACGTCTGCTAAATGCCGGTGGCAAGGTGCTGATGATGGCACCAACAAAACCTCTTGTTGAACAGCATTACCGCTTTTTCTCTAAATATCTCCGTATTCCGGAAGGAGAGGAGGAGGATTCTGGCGTATTCGCCATGTTCACGGGTGAAACACCCAACAAAAAGCGTATAGAGCAGTGGGAGAAAGCAAGCTGTATCTTTGCAACACCTCAGGTTATCAAAAATGACTGCCTCGCCAGCAGGTATCGTCTCACCGATGTAACGCTCTTGATCGTCGATGAATGCCACCGGGCAGTCGGGAATTATGCATACGTATTCATCGCGGAAGAATACTGCCGGCAGGCAAAAAACCCCCTGCTCCTTGCAATGACTGCTTCCCCTGGCAGTAACCGCCAAAAGGTGCAGGAGATATGTGAAAACCTGATGGTGGGCAGGGTAGAGAGCCGTACAGACACTGATACGGACGTAAAACCCTACATCCACGAGCGGGAAATCACCCATATCCCCGTTCCATTACCAAAAGAACTCCAACATGTCATAAAAACACTGAACCAGCTTATGGCCACCCGTCTTGCAATGCTTTCAGGACTCGGATACTCGGTGCCCCCTCCGGACAGATTGTCCATGAAGGCAATGAGTGCCATATTAGGACAATCACAGGCACGCATCAAAGAGCAGGATCAGACGGGATTTTTCGGTGCATCCGTTTATGCGGAGTGCATGAAACTTCGTCATGGTATCTCTCTTGCAGAAACACAAGGGAGTGAAGCACTCAAACACTACCTGTTCAAACTTCAGGGGGAAGCGGCCGATGCAAAGGCATCGAAAGCAAGTATTCGTCTTGCACAGGACGAGGCATTTCAGAGCATTATTACTCAGGCAAATGGGTGGAAGGAAGAACTCCTGCAAAAGCCGGAATATATCGTAAAAATTGTGCAGAACCAGCTTTTCGAGTTCCCAGACATCAGAATCATCGTCTTTGCCACCTTCCGCGAAACGGTGAATCTTTTAGTGAGAAAGCTAAATGACCAGGGCATTTAAAGTTATCGGTTTGTTGGACAGGCAAGCCGCGACACCGAAAAAGGACTGTCCCAAAAAGAGCAGCTTGCAACCCTTTCCCAATTCAGGGAAGGCGCGTTTTAAGTGCTTGTCGCAACATCTGTTGGCGAAGAGGGACTTGATGTCCCCGCCACCGACCTCGTAATATTCTATGAAACGGTTCCCTCAGAGATCCGCAGTATTCAGCGAAGAGGCAGAACCGGACGGCATGGTGCAGGAAATATCATCGTCCTTGTAACAGAGGGAACCGCCGATGAAACCAACCGCTGGATCAGTCAGTCACGCGAGAAATCCATGGAAAAAAGCATCTCTTCACTGAAAAAGGCCCCTTATACAAGCTCCCCTGCATCGGGAGAAAAGCAGCAGCAGATGAGCATCATCGACTTTGATGGTGAACAAGAGCAGATGAACATCGACGATGACCACGAACCTGAAAAGAAGATCATCGCTGATGACCGCGAGACCTCATCTGCCGTGGTGGAATATCTCCACAAAAAGGAGACCGTCCGCCTTGAAATAGCCCGCCTTGAATACGGCGACTATGCCATCGGCGATCGGATGCTTGTCGAGAGAAAAACGACACGGGACTTTGTAGACACCCTCGTTGAACGGGATCTGCTGGGCCAGATAAAAAAGATGGCAGATGCCTGCGAACATCCGGTGCTGATCATTGAGGGAACCGACATCTATGCCCAAAGAAACATCGCGCCCAATGCCATCCGGGGGTCCCTTGCTGCTATCAGTGTACAGTTCGGTGTCTCGGTATTCATGGTTTCAGGGCCTGAAGAGACGGCAGAAATGCTTTATGTCCTCATGAACCGCGAACTGGGAGAACCATCGGCACGCCCGTCACTGCATCACCACAAGTCCTACCGCTCAGAACGCGAACACCTTGAATATATTCTCTCATCATTTCCCGGAATCGGCCCGCATCAGGCTCGGAGTCTTTTGGAACACTTTGGCTCTCTCTTTGCAGTATTATCTGCATCAGAACAAGAACTCAGAGAGGTGGAGGGAATTGGCCCGAAAATATCGGGAATTATTGCCACACTCTCTCATAAAAAATATTAATAGCTATTTAACCCTTTTTCAGCATCTGCAGGGCGTCAGTTCCTGCGCGTACTGCATCCATGTAGATTTTTGCATCTTCCGGACGTGAAGCGTCCATTGCCTTTACGCATAGTGCACAGATCGTTAGCTCCAGAGATTCGCATGCAGAGCCGGATAATTGTACAGGCTCCTTTTCTGCCTCATACTGAGAAACTAAGGGTTTTTCCGGCAATTTATCTAACTTAACCTCCGGAACTCCCGGTTTACCCAGCTCCATACAGACAACACAACATTGCTTGCCTTTAACGTCAAACATAGGCGCCCCACAGTCTTTGCAGGCGGTAGAAAGCATCTTTCCCCCATTCAACAAATAGGACGCCATCACTTCATCTTCAGTTTTCATGTATTGCCTCATCCTTCTTAACCATCTTATATATGCTATTACTAAAATGTATACTGCGAAGGTGAATAAAAATGGGTGACCCAGAAGTAACAATTAAAAACTGTATAATGATGCTCCAGCACATAATGGACGATAATACCATTCCGCGTAACATCAGAAGAGTCGCAGATGATACCCGCAAGGTGCTCGCCGATGATTCCCAGCAGCTTGGTCTGCGTGCAGCAACCGCGATATCAATAATTGATGAGATCAGTAATGATCCAAACATGCCGGTTCACGCCCGCACACGGATCTGGGAACTGGTCTCACAGTTAGAGACAATCCCTCTGGATTAATTTTTTTTATACTTTTCTCAATCGAAGGATTTTGGCTGTCTCTTGTCCGCCGATTTTAAGGGTGTCAGGTGCCAGTAGCAGGGTAAACCATGGATTTGTTCCTGTGGCCTCCTCACATCACGTTCTGTGAGCACTGGCTATCATCTGTCCGTCACCCGCATGTCATGGGAGGCGAACAGATTATGAATGAAGGCCAATACAGGCGGCATGAAGATGGGGCGTTTTTAAACCCCTATACCTGACCACAGCAAAAGTTCTCATCGAATGACACAACGGCAGGGAGAACCTCTCTCAAATCAGCAAACACGTCTTCAGTCGGGGGAGATGAACACATACAATCCGTCGCAAATATCAATTTCCCTCATTACCAAATCACCCTAAACCAAGAAGGATGCGAGAACAGGAATGCGAGCGGCAGAGGGGATATCCCTATTCTTCCGTCAGAAGGTCACAATAAGAAAAAAAACCCTTTTAATCCCCCATCATACCCGCTCTCAATGCAGGAATAATCAGTAGGGAAACGATGTGCAAAAAAAGAATGAATTAATAATCATTCATATCTTCGGTTTCATCATCTGACACCGTGTCAAACTCGGTCTCCGGTTCATCTTCATACTCAGTATCGGTTTCAGTATCAGACTCACGAACAGAACTGCTCTTAGATTCAGCCTCGATTCCACATTCATCCTGAACGGATTTAATGATGGTGAACCCGACAAGGCTGTCACCATCGTCGAGTTTCATAATCCTGACTCCCCGCGTCCCGCGTTTCTGGATAGAGATCTCTGATGCCGATGTCCGTATCACGATACCAGACTGGCTCATCAACAATATCTCATCATCATTAGAGACGGCCTTTGAAGAGACAACCCCCGCTGAGAAATCGGTCTGAATATTTCTGACACCCATCGTTGCACGTCCATGGCCCATGAACTCATCAAATTCAGTTCTCTTGCCATTTCCGCGTTCGGTAATAGTCAGCAGGTGGTCTTTCTCAATCACCGCAATATCCTGCAGTTTATCACCATACCGAAGTTTGATACCGATGACACCCAGTGCATTTCTGTGCCGAACGGGAACTAACCCAATATTGAACCGCAGACTCTGCCCAAACCGCGTGGTAAGAATAAGATCACTCGTTGCATCAATACTCTTGACATGAGCAAGTTCATCATTCTCCCGAAGGGTGATTGCATTGATGCCATTGGCACGGGGACGGGAGAACTCTTTCTGAGGGATTTTGACGACCATGCCATCCCGTGTTGCAAAGAGGAAGAATTTATCATCACAGAACCCTGAAACCGGGATAATAGCCGTTATCCGCTCTTCATTAAGGTCAAGGAGATTCACAATCGCTTTTCCACGACCGGTTCTGCTTGCTTCCGGAATATCATACACCTTAAGCCAGTAAATTCTTCCGTCAGAGGTGAAACACAAGAGATAATCATGCGTGTTGGCAGTGAAAACCTTCTGGACAGCATCATCATCCTTTGTTGCCATGCCGATAATACCCCTTCCTCCGCGGCGCTGGGCACGGTAGGTCTCCAGAGGCATTGACTTAATGTAATTATCATCAGTCAGGGAAATGACCACTTCACGGTTCTCGATGAGGTCTTCCCGATTAAATTCGCCTTCATACGGAACAATCTTGGTTCTCCGGTCATTCCCATATTTCTCTCCAAGAGTTGTGATTTCTTCGCGGATAACCGCAAAGACGTTCTTGTCATCAGAGAGAATAGTGGTCAGGCGCCCAATCTCCTGATGCAGCATATCCTTTTCATCCAGAATCTTCTGATGTTCAAGGGCTGCAAGGCGGCGAAGCTGCATCTTGAGAATCGCATCTGCCTGAATAGCATCCAGACCAAACTTTTCAATCAATGCGAGGGAGGCCTCCTCACCCGTCTTTGATGCCCGGATGGTTGCGATGACCTCATCAATCCGGTCAAGGGCAAGTAAGAGCCCTTTCAGGATATGCTGACGGTCTTCCGCTTTTCTGAGGTCAAACTCGGTACGTCGCCGCACCACTTCGCGACGGTGGTTAAGATATTCATTGATGATGGAACGCAGACCCAGTACTTTTGGCTGAACATCCACAATGGCCAGATTAATGATACCAAAGGTGCTTTCAAGAGAAGTGTGCTTATAGAGCTGATTTAAGATAGTGAGAGGCTGTGATGCACGCTTTAACTCAATGACAACACGAATCCCGTCCTTATCAGACTCATCACGGATATCACTGATTCCATCTATCTTCTTTTCATGGACAAGGGATGCCATCTGCTCAATCATCCGGGATTTATTGACCTGGAACGGAATCTCAGAGATGATAATGCGGGGTTTCTTTTCCTCATCTTCAATCTCTGCAACTCCCCGGAGACGGATCTTCCCTCTTCCATCGTGATACGCACCTTTAATGCCCGATGTACC
>JAAYIO010000133.1 GCA_012523385.1 Methanomicrobiales archaeon | reverse complement strand
GGGGGACGAGAACCATTGTTTGAGGCGGTATGTAGTGTATGCATGGATGATCAGTCTGATCTCTCTTGAAAAACAGCGCATATCAACATATCCCCTACCAATGCGTCAATAACCATAACCATCATTCATATCGTGCAATTTTCCCTCGCGATACCCAGATATATTTAAGTGATAAAAAGAATGGTATCTTTTAATATGAAATCACGCCAGGAAGTCGATCTCGTCGCCATCGCAAAGGATGCAATGGAGAGATTTAATTTTAATCCCGAATTTCCCCGAGCAGTTATCAGAGAAGTCAATGCGATAACAGAGGATTTTCAGGACGACGAAAAAGGTACCCGTGACCTCCGCTCCCTCCTCTGGTCGTCCATCGACAATTTTGACTCGATGGATCTCGACCAGATTGAATATCTGGATGCAGGGAAAAACGGAGAGACTGTGGTGAAGATTGCCATCTCTGATGTCGATGTCTATGTGCCAAAGAATTCGGAAGCAGACCGATATGCCGCATATAACACCACATCCGTCTATACCGGCGTCGTTACGTTTCCTATGCTTCCCGACCGGCTTTCCAAGGGGATCTCATCCCTTCTGCCGGGTCAGGACTGTAGGGCAATCGTCATAGAGTACACCGTTCTGCCGGACGGAAGCACCCGGTGCGGGGAACTTTATCGGGCCATTGTCCGAAACAAAGCCAAACTCATCTACGAAGAGGTAGGGGAATGGCTGGAGGGAACCCGCGAGATTCCTCAGTCAGTTCAGGATGTGCCGGGACTCGAAGCACAGCTCCACTTGCAGCATGAGACAGCACAGAGGCTAAGAGGCTTCCGCATGGACCAAGGTGCCCTTGATCTCAGAACCATTGAGGCAGAGCCGTTGATGGAAAATGGCACGGTCAAAGATCTGGTGATCCAGCGACAGGACTTAGCCCGGCAGGTGATTGAAGAGTTCATGGTCGCTGCCAACGGCACAACGGTTGCCTTTTTGGAGCGTGCCGGACTGCCCATGATTGAACGGGTTGTTGTTACCCCGAAATACTGGGATGAGATTGTTGACACGGCGAGGGAATTAGGCTGGAAACTGCCAAAGCATCCGGATTCAAAAGAGCTCTCCTTGTTCCTGAAAAGCGAACTGGAGGCAAACCCGGAGACATTCCCTGACCTCTCGCTGACCATCGTGAAACTGATGGGATGCGGGGAATACCTGGCCCGCGACCCCCGGAGAAAACCAATCGGCCACTTTGGGCTCGCCGTCACTGATTATACCCACTCAACTGCACCGAACAGGCGTCACCCTGATCTTATCATCCAGCTGTTGGTTAAATCGGCTCTTGACCGGGATGAATGCCCGTATACCTACGATGAACTTGAGAATGAAGCGGAATGGCTTTCAGAGCGTGAAAAAGGGGCTAAGAAAGTCGAACGGTTTATGCGCAAGGCAGCAGCAGCAGTGTTGATGCAGGATAGGGTCGGGGAGACATTCGAGGCCTTTGTTACCGGTGCATCGGAAAGAGGGACGTATGTCAGACTTATTAATCCGCCCGTGGAAGGCAAGGTAATGCGGGGTGGAGGAAACCTGAAAGTGGGTCATAAGGTCATGGTGCGTTTGATTAGCACCGACCCGTATAACGGATATGTCGATTTTGAA
The DNA here is from genome assembly GCA_012523385.1 of Methanomicrobiales archaeon. Classification (GTDB taxonomy): domain Archaea; phylum Halobacteriota; class Methanomicrobia; order Methanomicrobiales; family Methanomicrobiaceae; genus Methanogenium. The sequence goes on along the minus strand of JAAYIO010000133.1, from coordinate 6,907 downwards.
TGTATGGGTACGCGACCAAGTGTGCGAAGGTTCGGATAATCCTTTTTTTTCGCCGGTACGGTGACTTTGGTTCCCTTTTTGCGTCACTCAGTTGCCCTTCTCTGATACGCGTCCCCATCTTCACTCACTTACAATAGGGACGATACGGCACATGAACGAGTGAGAACAGTATCACCCGTCATCCCGATATGATTCCGGAATACCAAGTTTCCATACCAGAGAATGCGATACCCCAGAAATACTCACTCATTTCTTGATGCAAATACCCAATTTCCGTATGACACCCAATGAGTGAGTAGTTACTCATTTAAGCTAAAAGAGAGAATAATTATTGATTACGGAGTAATGCACGCAAAAAGCAGGGAGGGATTTGAGTGAGCAGGCATTTATCAGAAGAAAAACGGAAGGCTTTGATGGAGGCAGCAGTAGACCTCTTTTCAACGCAGGGGTTTCATGCAACCCCGACCCAGCAGATCTCAGAGCGTGCCGGCGTTTCGGCGGGGACACTCTTTCGGTACTTCCAAACAAAAGAAGATCTTATTGATACCCTGTACACCTCCATTCACCGTGCAATTGCCAATGCAGTGAATGAAGCAATCCGCCCGGAGATACCTGTTGAAGAGCAGATCAAAAACGTGAAGCGGCAGGTGCTTCACTGGATGTTTGAAAATCCGAAAGAAACGATCTTCTTCGAACAGGTCACCTCAACCCCAAACATCACGGAGATGACCAAAGATAAATTGCTGATCCGCTTCTCTGCTCTTGACGAACTTTACCAGAAAGCTGTATCGCGTGGAATCCTGAAAGGGATTAACCGCGAAGTGTTTCTGGCTAATTTTTGGTATCCAAACTTTATGCTCATCCACCTGCACTCCTTTGGAAAACTCCACAGTGACATTGAGGAGACCATTGAACAGTCAGTTGCGTCAATGTGGTGCGGGATGGAGCAGAAACAATGACTCTGACAAAAATACGAGGATATCCGGCATAATCCCGGCCAATACGTTTCAGACATACTACATATACAGGAAGTGCATCAAATGGACAAATTACAGGGATATCTAAAAATGCTCCGTATAAAAGACTGGATTAAATTTTATCCGCTCTTTCCGCTGGCAGGAGCATTCCTTGCAGCAGGCGTTGCACCTGACCTTATCACGGTCTTTGTACTCTTCTTCTTCATCACCGGATACGGATTTGTAATCAATAATCTGTTTGATGCAGAGATAGACCGGAAACACTCGGGAAAGGCAAAGACGGGGAAAAATCCGTTGGCGGATAACGTGCTTTCAAAAGGCGAGGTCATTGCAATGTGTGTGGTGCTCGCGGGTGTGCCCCTGGCGGCATCCCTTTTCATATCACTGCCGGGATTTTTATGCACCCTCCTCTGCATCATCGCCCTGACCCTGTACTCCGCACCACCGGCGAGACTGAAGGACCGGTTCGCAGCAGATATCATCTGCCATGGTCTGATGTTCGGTGGATTCCCGTTCCTTGCGGGGTATGCACTTGCCGGTGGCGGAATTCCGGAGATCTTCTCCCTCGCCGCTGTAGCAGCATTCGTCTGCACCCTCGTCTGCTGTGAAGCGCTGATTGCACACGAGATTACGGACTACCATGAGGATGTGGGCACCACCTATACCACCGTTGTCGGTATCGGTTTACAAAACGGCGTGCTTGTTCTGGGCATCATAGCGTTCTTCTCCCTTGTGGCCTTTGAACTGATGGCATGGAAGTTTGCACTTCCTATCATTGCAAACGTGGTGATTTTTGTGTTCCTTATCATCTATCCCCTTTACAGCTGTCGGGAAATGCTGATGCCGGCTATCGGGAAAAAATTTCTTAAACTAAAAAATAGCCACCAATCCCGGGAACGGTGAACCGCATGATAACAGTAATAATCCCGGCACTCAATGAAGAAGAGAGCATTCTCGCCTGTCTGCAGTCGCTTACTTCCCAGACCATCCCTCGAGACAGTTATGAGATCATCGTAGTCGATGGGGGTTCATCAGACAATACCTGTGCTCTTGCAGCTACCCTCGCAGACCGGGTAATCATGCAGACCCGCCCCGGTATTGGCGGTGCACGGGGAGATGGGGCAGAAGCAGCGAACGGAGATATTCTGGTCTTCACCGATGCAGATACCCGCCACCCCTCAACATGGCTTGAGACCATCGGAGAGGTGCTTACAAACGGTGAATATGACGTCTGCACGGGACCAGTCTGGTTTTATAATCGCACCATCCGTTCCTGCATCATCCAGGGATGGCGGCAATATTACTTGCTCCTCCACAGTTTCGGATTTTACTGGCTGATAGGATCCAATTTTGCCGTAAAAAAAGATCGGTATGTCCAGACAGGCGGTCACCGGAATATCTCAATTCTTGAGGACTATGACCTTTCTCTGCGTCTCGCTGAATCCGGCGCCCGGTGCACCTTTGACCGCCGGACTGCGGTCTTCACCTCTGCCCGCCGGCTGAAAGGAATCGTCCCCTATACCGGAATATACCTGACCGGATTTTACCATTACCACATCACCGGAAGTGAAGAGAGACTCCTGAAATACCCACAACCCCGTATCATTACGTTTCAGCGACTTCCCAAATCCTCGGATCTAAAAGAAGCACGAGAAAAGATTGCGGCGGCGTGGTGTAAATTGATCCTTGGCGGGCCACGATTTGACTGATTAATGGGTTCCGGAGTCGGGATATCCTGAGAAAACCATAGATCATTTATTTTTGTATTTACCTAAATCAACAATAGGTTGCCTCGATGAAATGTCATATCCATCGGGATTTGACAGATAAGATTCATGTCCTGCCTGCCCTTTTTATATTATCACTTTTTTGCCCTTGCGAAATCGGACCTGTTTTCTGACATAGCTGAAAAATAACGCGAGATCTCTCCGGTATTACGGGAATATGAAATTTTGTCGATAATAGCATAGATGGCGGGTAAAATAAATCAGAATATCGACGAATCAATATCAATCCAAAATTTCAAAACCACCATAATCTATGTTTCTTCGTGAAAGAGGTGATTGAGTTGTGTCGCCTCATTTGATCAAATTCACATATATTTGTTAATGCCATATCATTAATTTTGTGAAATATAAACAATAAATTAATAGTTCTCGTGAACAAACCATTTTTGTAAATAAATTTGACACATTGTGAAAAACTGAACGAATTCAATCAGATAAAATGGATGTAATAATATGAGTATACCAAAAAAAACAGAAGGACTGATCGGTTCAGTTCTGTTAGTTCTTATTTTTTCGACGGTTGTTTGCGGATGCATTGCCAATGATGAAGTAAATAACAATCCGGAGACCCGGACCATTACTGATATGGCAGACCGGACGATTGAGATACCAGTAAACCCAAAAAACGTGCTCTGCCCGTCACCACCATCAATGGTCCTTGTCTACATGATAGCACCAGATCGTCTTGGTGCATGGAACTCTCCTCCAGGAAATATGGGCGATATTCAGTATATCCCTGAAAAATACCGAAATCTCCCTGTTGCAGGCGGTTGGATGGGAACACAGTCAGGAAACTATGAGACATTTATCAGCCTTAATCCTGATCTGATCCTTGACGGTTATAATTCACAGGAAGATTTTAAGAGTTTGATAAACGAAAGACAAAATAAATTTGGCACAATTCCTGTCGTGGGAATGGCCGATGATTTCGATGCATCAGCGTATGATATACCAATATCTTTTGTCGGTTACGTCCTCGGAGAAGAGAAAAAAGCTGAAGAATTGAATACATTTTATCACCGAATATATGACCGAGTTTGTGCTGGAGTAAAAAACATACCTGATGATAAAAGAGTTACCGTGTATTATGCTGAGAGTTCGAGCGGCTTGTCAACAGACCCTGTGGGTTCACGACATTCGCAACTCATTGACATCTGTGGCGGCATTAATGTAGCACAATTCCCTGCAAAGCCCGGCACTGGTTTGTCTGAAGTCTCCATTGAACAGGTCATAACATGGGCACCGGAAATAATAATTACGGTTGATAAGGGATTCTATAATTCAGTATACGAAAACCCTCTCTGGAAGGAAATACCCGCGGTTAAAAACAATCGGGTATACTTGACACCGAAAACGGCGTTTAACTGGTTTGACCGCCCGCCTGGTATAAATCGAATATTAGGAATCGCATGGTGTGCAAAAATAATGTATCCGGATGAATTCAGCGATGTTGATCTCTATGCCCTTGCAAAAGAGTTCCACCGTGACTACTTCCACTATGAATTAACCGACACTGAACTGGATGAGATATTAAAGAAATAATGAGTGCTGGGAAAAAAGAGAATGCCAGATGGAATGGATATTTGCTGCAAAGACGTTCTTTGCACGTATTCACCCCTTTTCCCTTAAAAAGCAATGGGAATACCTGTTATGGGGTAACTCTGCTTTATTCAATCCAAAAGCAATTTTTGATATGATCAAGAAAAGAAATTCCCTGAGAACAATGAATCAATTACAATCTAAATCGTTAAAAAAACAAATTGTTCGTTCTCTTCTAAAAAAACTAATTGCTATCCCCCTATCTCAGCATGAGTATAGACAAGTATGTCAATATATTATAGTTAACAATTTGGAATATTACCAATAAGTTAATCATTGTAATAATCAAAGGAATTTAGTCAAACTTATCAGAGAAATTCTTAAAAATCATAAAATGTGATCAATAAATTGAGCGTGATGATATGAGTACACCTAAAAAAACAAAAGGACTGATCGGTTCAGTTCTCTTATTTCTCATTCTTTCAGCGGTTGTTTGCGGATGCATTGCCAACGAAGAAGTGAACAGCAATTCAGATACCCAGACAATTACCGATATGGCAGGTCGGACAATTGACGTACCGGTAAGTCCGAAAACTGTGCTCTGCACGTCACCCCCGTCATTGGTTCTCGTCTACATGATAGCACCAGACCGTCTTGCCGCATGGAACTCCCCCCCAGGCGGTATGGGCGACATTCATTACATCCCGGAAAAATACAAAAAACTCCCTGTTATAGGCGGATGGTTTGGGACACAATCCGGGAACTATGAGACTTTTATCAATCTCAATCCTGATCTGATCATTGAAGGCTATAATACTCAGGGTGATTTTAAGAGCACAATAGCGGAAAGGCAGACCAATTTCGGGAGTATTCCAGTTGTTGCAATGGCTGATACCGTTGATGCAACAGCCTTTGATGGACCAATAACCTTTATTGGGGTAGTACTCGGAGAAGAGAAAAAGGCTGAAGAGCTAAAGGCATTTTATCACCGGATTTATGACCGGGTTAGTGCAGGAGTAAGCACCATTCCTGATGATAAAAAAGTCACCGTGTATTATGCTGAGGGACCTGACGGCTTGTCAACAGACCCTGTAGGTTCACACCATTCACAGCTCATAGAAGTCTGTGGCGGTAAAAATGTTGCAGAATTCCCTGCAAAACCCGGGTATGGTATGTCTGATGTTTCCATTGAACAGGTCATCAACTGGGCACCGGAAATCATAATTACTCCGGATAAGACGTTTTATAATTCAGTGCACGAAAATCCCCTCTGGAAGGAAATTCCCGCGGTGAAAAACAATCGTGTGTACATGACACCGATAACGGCATTTAACTGGTTTGATCGCCCTCCTGGCGTAAATCGGATTTTAGGTATCGCATGGGCCGCAAAGATAATGCATCCGGATGAATTCAGCGATCTTGATCTCAATAGCCTCGCAAAAGAGTTCCACCGTGAATATTTCCACTATGAATTAACAGACGCTGAACTGGATGAAGTGTTTAAGAGAACATGAGTAGCGGGTTAGGGAATAAAATGCAGATGGGAGGGATATTTGGTGCAAAGACAAGATTTGCACATATTTCACCTTTCCTTTTCATAAGTGGATTGGGAATCTCAATCTCATTTTGTCTCCAAACATTTTCACCGTTACATGACGAATTACCGGATTTTCGTTGATTCAATACCCATCATAGAGATTTCAGGCATTTAAAAAATCTCACGAATGGAGAGTTTCGAGATTGATTAATCTCTTTAAGTTAACTAACTATGATAAATAGGCATTTATTATAAATTAATACTACACATTTGAGGCATTTGGACGGCCAGAGGTTCCATTATGAGCATTGATAATAAAATAAGAAAAGATAAGAATTTCCTTAATTCCATTGAAGATAGGCTCATACGTCCTTTATTGGAAAGTTCAAGAAAACATAACGTTTTTTTAATCCTATGCCTACCGATTGTCCTGTTTTTTGTATCTCTTATGCTGGGACGGTATTATGTTGATCCCATTACCACACTGAAAATTCTCATTTCTGCGGTGCCGTTTATCCCTATAGAGCAAACATGGACGGCGATTAATGAGACGGTAATATTTCAGATTCGCGTTCCCCGAATACTCGCCGCAATGCTTGTCGGTGGCGGTCTTTCTGTTGCCGGTGCATCATTTCAGGGGCTTTTCAAAAATCCCCTTGTGTCTCCCGACATACTTGGCGTTGCATCAGGTGCAGGGTTTGGGGCAGCACTGGGAATTCTTATATCAGGAAATCCATGGGTTATTCAAATTTTAGCATTTGTATTCGGGATTACTGCCGTCATGATAACATGTCTAATCAGCAGGAATTACCGGAGTTCAGGCACACTGGTTCTCGTGTTATGCGGTATTGTGGTAGGGGCGATGTTTAATGCACTCATTTCCCTTTTGAAGTATCTTGCAGACCCTTACGATACCCTTCCCGCCATTGTATTCTGGCTGATGGGCAGTCTCTCATCCGTTAAAATGGATGACCTCCTCATGGTTTTTTTCCCGATAGTCATTTCAGGAATTGTTTTGTTTTTGATCCGATGGAGAATTAACTTACTATCTGTGGGGGATGATGAGG
>JAAYIO010000011.1 GCA_012523385.1 Methanomicrobiales archaeon | reverse complement strand
CCTTCCATGTGATGCTGATACCAACCCTTGGCTGTCCATCCAACTGTCATTACTGCTGGAGTTCAGACGAGGACTCGCCAATGATGAGCATGGAGACCATCAGGGAAGTCGCCGCCTGGCTCAAAGATTTTGACGAGCGGCAGGTGACCATAACATTTCATGGCGGCGAACCCCTGCTTGCAGGACCCAAATTCTACCGGGAAGCACTTCACCTGCTTTCAGATGAGCTTTCGCACCTGAAACCAACCTTTGCCATCCAGACAAATCTCTGGCTGATGACCCCAGAACTCGCACAGATTTTTGCTGCGTATCAGGTGCCCATCGGATCATCCATCGACGGCCCAAAAGAAATTAATGACATCCAGCGGGGAACGGGATACTTTGACAAGACCATGCACGGTTACAGGATTGCACGGGAAAACGGTCTTTTTGTCCGCTTCATCTGCACCTTTACCCGACAGTCTGTCGATCACCGTGAAGAGATCTTTCATTTCTTTATGGAGAACGGGTTTGCGCTCAAACTGCACCCCGCACTTCCGTCACTTAAGGGCGATAATCCAGAGAAATGGGCACTTGCACCAGAAAAATATGGGGACTTGCTCATATATCTCCTCGATAAATATCTGGAAAACCTTGATACCGCAGAGATCATGAATATAAATGACCTGCTAAAATCGGTTTTCACACGAACGGGGAATGTCTGCACCTTTAACGACTGCATGGGAAACACCTTTGCCATCGGGCCTGATGGCAGTATCTACCCCTGTTACCGGTTTGTGGGCATGCCAGAATGGGTGATGGGTAAGGTCTATGAACGTCCGACAAAAGCAGATCTGGCAGAGTCCCGTGCATGGAAACTGATGCACGCATTCAAAGACTTTGTAGATGAGCACTGCAAAGAGTGCCCCCATATCAGATACTGTCGCGGAGGGTGCCCGTACAATGCCATCGCCCCCACAGGGGGCAGAGTGGAGGCAGAAGATCCCCACTGCCCGGCATACAAGCAGATCTTTGATGAATTCAATGACCGGCTTAATAAGGAACTCTACGGATCAGCGCCGACAGATATGGGAATGGGCGGTCCCAGGCGGAAAAAACGAAAAGGAAAGGCAGGTATCATGGATTTAATGCAGAAAATGGTCTCGGAATAATCATCTGCTTTTTTCCTGTGGTTCCCAAAAAGATCAAAAATAGTCCCTCAAAGAGGTAATTGCACACTCTGAGAGGAGTTCACTTCTATTTACTTCCCGTATGATTCCACGAATCACTTCTATTTATCCCATTCCATATTCAACGCGAATGGTAACGTTTCTGAGAAGGGTTACACCATGAGCCCCCAGAAACGAACTGAGTTGATAAAAAAAGGACAGGACGGACAAGGAACTCACTCCAGTAAAGAGACTAACAGAAAGTGTCCTCAAACCGTTGAATCATCATCTTCCATATCTTCAGCCAAACGAAGAGTAAAACGAATGGAAAGCCCTTTTTCAGGGTGCCCGGGCATCCGGTCTCCGGGAGTAATTTTCCCCCCATATCTCCGAATCAAAAGACGGGCGATATGCAGGCCAAGGCCCCGGCCCCCCCGTTCGGTGGTGTATTCCTGAAAGAGTGATAAGAGTTGTTCTTTCTTATCATCAGAAAGACCGGGCCCGTCATCCTCAACAGAAACCGTCACCTCATGATCCATCTCCTCGCTATTGATCCAGATGCGCACCCCTGCCCCGCCGTGTTTAATGCTGTTTCGGATAAGATTGGTGAAGATAACAGAGAGAAGACTGTCCGCCAGAACCGTACATCCGGTCCGCATAAAAGAAATTGATGCCCCGGGGTATTGAGATATTTCTGCACTAATGAGTGTATCCAGATTAATGGGGATCATCTCAGTCGTTTCATCGGTGATCCTCCGAATGGTTGTTACATTGTTGAGAATATCAGTTATATGATGGGTATGCCACTGGATTTTTGCAATATACTTACTGGTATCCTCACCGGGCAGAGAATCCGTCAGACGGCGGGAATACCCAAGAACAGCAGCATTTGCATTTTTAATGTCATGAAGCATGATATCCAGATAGAGACTTGCGTCGCTAAAGGAATCCTCCAGACGATCCTGCAGGATCCCACGCAGAATCGTGCCCCCGATTTTATTCCCGATCATCTCAAGCGTTTTTTTCTCAAAGGGGGAAAAGGAATGGCGTGACCGGCTACCGATGTAGAGGGCACCGACAACAACAGCGTCAGATATGAGCGGAATACCCGCGTATGAAAGTGCATCAATCTCTTCAAGCACTTTTGTATCAATTGGCCCGGGTGGATGATTCGGCAGATTCTCTACATAGTGCTGCTGCATCGCAAAAAATACGAGATTAAACGGATAGTCCATTACATTTTGACGCAATTTTGCATCGATAAACCGTTCTGATATGCCGGAGGATGCGATGATCGTTGCCCATTTCGCGTCCGTATCACGGAGATATATCCAGCCAAGGTCAAAATTCATCTTATCGATAACCGTATGCAGAATCTCTTCCAGCATTCCATCAAGGGTATCGACTGAATTTGCCACCTTCATGACCTCATTCATCATTAAAAGCTGACTGTTCCGTTTTAGGAGTTCTGACTCTGCGTGTTTCTTTCGGGTTATATCACGGAAAACAACCAGAAGATTACGGGACGCATCCCCCGATGGGGCAAGCATAATCTCCACGTCAACAACATGGGTTTTACTCAGGCGAAGCTGATCCTCAATCATCCGTGGTTCGGGTGGCGATGAACTGTCATACAATGACAGAGGTTCCACCAGTTCTGAAAATTTGTTGTGCACCAGACGCACTTTGGGGAGACTGACCTTCGGGAACGCATTCTTTCCCAAAAGCTTGCGTGCCGCCGTATTTGCGTATATGCATACACCAGCGGAGAGAACAATCACTGCATGCGGGTAGTTTTCAAATAGTTCAAACGGGATACTCGCATCGCCTCTTGCCGGGTGAACTGCCTTATCTTCATCCGGAAATCCAATTGGCGAACAGACAGAAGAACCGGGGTAAATGGTAACGGTAACAAGAGTTGAACCAGGTATTTCTGCAACAGAGATAAAAGACGGAAGACTCACTCCAAATGAGTCTATCACCGATGCACGGATGAATGTCCCGGGTCGGAATATATCGCAAAACCCTCCTCCTGTACCAGCGTCATCTCCCAGCGGTTCACCGGGATGGATGATGGCATGGATATCAGGGAATTTTATAAAAAAATTGTCGGAATAGTGATAAATGCGTTGGAAGGCTGCGTTTACAAAAGTAATATTTCCTGTCTCCTCGAAAAAAAGAACCGGAATTGCAGAATGACGGACATATTCATAGTAATCATGAATACCCATATCTGTTCGTTCCGATGGGAATGATCGGAGAGCCTCATTCTCTGCTGAATTTTTTGGCATAGATGATAGCACACGGCACACCGTGCAACTAATAAAATATCGCTCTAAAAGCTATTCAAAGTATGGTTATTTTATACCGCGTCCTTAATCTCAATTATAATGATATGTTGTGCCCGTCTATATCGAGGTACATGCGAACCGGGCGAGATGCGGGATAAAGAGATAACGCACTGTTTTAAGTATTCGCTAAAAGGAATTGAAAAAATGGATTGAACCATCCATTCCTGACCTCAATTCAGCAGATATATCGCGCCATTCAACATCGTGGCAAATGCGACCCAGGCGAGATACGGGATAAAGAGATACCCGGCTGTTTTATTGAGTCGATAGAAACTTACCGTCACCGCAAGGATGAACACCCAGAGTATGACGATTCCAACGAGACCCAAAAACGGACTTTGCAGGGTGAAGAACAGATATGACCAGAGAATGTTCAGGATTAGCTGAGCTGAGAAGAGCACCAGGGCTATCCGTACTTCAGCACGTTTGGTTCCTTCCATGAGGATAAGATAGAGAGCAATACCCATCAGAATGAAAATGAGTGTCCATGCAATGGGAAATGCCAGATTCGGCGGGACAAACCATGGTTTAACGAGAACATCCACATACCATGACCCCGGCCCGGTTGCGGTAAAAAATGAACCGATAAACCCTGCGAGATTTGCCAGAATCACACACCCAATCAGGAGCAACGGATTTCGGATAGGGATTTTTTCCCGTAACATACATTTTTCCTGTACCATAATAAGAGAAAGGAGAAAATAGCTAATAAACGTTTTCCGGATTTACCGCAATACCAAATCAGTTATCTGCACTCAGCAAATCACTATACACAGAGAAAGGACACAGAGTAAATATGCCAGATATCATGACGGAAACACCGCCCCAATACATCCTCTTTGATATGGACAATACGCTTTATGACTTCCATTTTGCCAAAATAAAGTCTTGTGAAGCGGTTGCAGACCTCGTCGGCAGCGGAGAGGGAGAAGACCTTTTCCGCTATTTTATGACCGGAAACCATGGGTTTGAACATCACAACAATATCCGCGATTTCATGAACGATCGGTGTGTCTTTGAGCCACGCCTGTATGAAGAGGCATGCGCGGTGTATGAAGAGGTGAAAGTATCATTATTGACCCTCTATCCCGGCGTGAAAGAAACCCTCACGCTTCTTGCGGATGCCGGTGTATCCATGGCGATTGTCACCGATGCAGAGAGTAATCAGGCAGAGAAACGGCTCGCTGCAACCGGTCTCAGGGATTATTTTGTAGGGGTCATGACACCGGATCAGGCAGGCGTCAGAAAACCAAAACCGGAGATTTTTCATGCGGCCGCAGCTATTTTGAAGTGTAACGTCAATGAGGCGTGGCTCGTTGGTGATAGCCCGAAACGCGAGATTGAACCCGGAAATCTCTTAGGCATGACAACTGTCTATGCAAAATACGGCGACTGGATTGGTATTCCTTATCCCAGGATACAACCGCACTATACCCTGCAATCCTTTAGTGACCTACAGGAGATCACGCACCTGAAAAAATAGTTATTCAAGAGGAAAGGGCTCCTTTCCTTCAGAATAGGGCAGTGCATGCCCGGCAATCACCACCGGCGTATCGGTATTTGCAATCTTTGCAAGCACCACTTTTTTTCCCGCGGCAGTCATGGCAAATACCGGAACTGCTTTACCTCCCTGCAAAAGAGCCTTTTTTCCGGCAATCTCATACATTGCACGCGACGCACACGGGAATATCAGGTCACAGGAGGCCGCATATTTCTCTGCATCCTCACCATTTGTGCCGGTGGTATGCACCGCCACAATAAAGGCAGAAGGATATGATCTGCGGATCGAAACCGCCTCATCTGCAGAGGCGGTTGTCACGGCGGGTGCATTGAATCCATTCTCAAATGCCCTCCGAACCCCATTTTCCGCATTGAGTATTGCGTCATGAGGAGAGGCAACGATTCCTCCCAGTTTATCAATTCGCTCGATCACCGCAGGAATCGGCGTGGTTGAGATTAGACCCGACATCTTTCCTCCGATTCCCTGAATAAGACGGGGCGTGGTGGCAATAACCGTTCCCGCTCCATCGCAGGCAATCACCGCCGCGTCGATGATGCCAGAGCGTTGAGCGTTAGAAAGCAGTTCTGATGCACCAAAAAGCACAAAATCATCATCTGATTCCACCTGACGGTCAGGTGTACACATGCCAAACGATACAATACGGCCCTCAATATTGCGCCGAATCTCCTCTTCACTAAATGTTTTGACCGGCTCACGAAAGCGTGCTGCAAGTGGACAGGACTCTATACGGGCAGGCCCGACTGAAACAACCCGTCCATTCCTGACAACAACCCGTGCACACCCGGCCGCCTCGATAATATGTTCGTCGCCCTGAATCATCACACTAAAACGTATTGCACCTTTCAATAATAATGAAGACGAATGGAACAGGAGAACATGAAAGAGATCAATCCCGTGGAGAGATACTGGGAGATAGATACCGTTCGCGGGGTTGCAATCCTCATGATGGTCATCTACCACCTGCTCTTTGATCTGGTTTACTTCGGTAATGCCGATATCGCAATAAACAGTGGTTTTTGGAAGATGTTTGCACTCACCTGCGCAGGTACCTTTGTGTTTCTGGTTGGTTTGTCCCTGCACATCAGCAGGGAACGTGCCATACAGAAAGGGATTACCGGTATCGCCCTTGTGCGCAAATATCTCATACGAGGGCTCTTCATTCTCGCACTGGGATACGCCATCACCATCCTCACCTATCAGGCAATTGGCGGCGGGTATATTCTCTTCGGCATCCTGCACCTCATCGGTCTCTCCATATGCCTTTCGCCTCTCTTTTTTTCCCTGCAAAAAAAGAATATCATCGCAGGAATGATAGTCATTGCACTTGCCCTTGTAGTGACCGGGATAGAAGGCCCGCTCTGGCTTGCGTGGCTGGGAATACACCCCATGGGTTTCTATTCAATCGATTATGAACCGCTGATTCCCTGGTTTGGCCTCGTTCTTATAGGGATGGGTGCAGGGGCATATCTATACCCCAACGGACGCCCGTTGCGGCAATTTACAACTCCCTGCCCGTTCGTTACAAACCTTCTGGGAGTTGCTGGCAGGCACTCGCTTCTGATATACATCATCCACCAACCAGTGCTGATACCCATTTTAATGGTGACGGGAATGATACCCCTCACCTCCTTTGGCATCTTTTAACCGTTATTTCGTGCGTGTGGAAAAGAGTGGCACATCAGCAAAGGCACCCACATCAAAGACCCCACGTTCTGTCACCCGAATTTCGGGGATGACCGTGAGTGCACAGAACGAGAGATACATAAACGGATTTTCAATGCATCCGGTAGTGCGAATACATGCCTCAAGGGACCTGAGAGACGTTGCTACCTCTTCATACGGAAGCGATGACATCAGGCCACCGCATTCAAGCGGAAGAAACGCAGATGTGTTCCCGGAGACTGCGGCCATGCCCCCGTCTGCTGCAATCACCATTCCTGCGGCACGGATGATTGCGGCATCATCACTTCCGACGGCGATGAGATTATGAGAGTCATGGGCCACACTCGCCGCAATGGCACCGTCCCGGATACCAAACCCGTTCACAATCCCAACACCACAGCCACCACTGCGATACCGGTCACAGACAATCAGTTTCAAAAGATCCCCTGAGGGGTCGGGCAGGGATGCTCCGTCAACCTCAAAGGATAGTTCATGGGTGAGAATCTGTCCCGGCACGAGACCCACCACACGGGCAGTCCCTGAGCCACGGATGGCGATTGTCTCCTCGGTCAGAGGGGCACACGAAAACGGCACATGCAGCACGTTCGGGCGGCGGTATCCGGGGTCTGTCCATCGTACTCCGCGGATATAGGTATCTGTCACCGTGCAGACCCCAGTGTCATCCAGCACACAGAAATCGGCACGCCGGCCGGGTGCAAGCGCACCCCGGTCATTCATACCGAATCGTTCTGCAGCCGATAAGGTGGCCATCCGATACGCAACCTCCGGTTCAATGCCTACATCAACTGCCCTGCGGATACAGTCATCAATGTGCCCATCTTCTGCCAGCATATCTGCATGGCGATCATCGGTTGCAAAACAACACCGGTAGGCAGTAGCAGGCGTCACCACCGTTGCGAGCGCACTCAGGTTCTTCTCCGTTGACCCTTCACGCAGCATGATGTACATCCCACGCCGGAGTTTCTCTGCGGCCTCAGGAGCATTCGTGCATTCGTGATCACTCTGGATGCCTGCTGCAATATATGCACACAGTGCAACGCCTGAAAGGAGCGGTGCATGCCCATCCACAAACGGAGACAGACCAATCTTGCAGAGCAGATCTTTGTCTCCTGCAAGCACTCCCGGCACGTTCATCACTTCACCGAGACCGGTAACTCCCTCTTGTTCCATGAAGGGTGCAAGGTCGCTACAAGAGAGAACAGCACCTCCGCGGTCAAGTGGCGTTGCCGGGACACAGGATGGAAGCATGAGCCGGATATCAAGCGCTACCTCGGATCGCTCCTGCAACATATACCGCAGCCCTGCAGTGCCTGCGACATTCGCAATCTCATGGGGGTCGGCAAACACGGTGGTGGTTCCGTGCGGGATCACCGCACGTGCATACTCCGTTGGTGTCAAAAGAGAACTTTCAATATGCACGTGTGCATCTATCAGCCCGGGAAGGATGCGTTTTCCCCGCAGATCAATAGTCTGGTCTGCAGTATACGTCCCGAATCCGGTTACCCGCCCGTCTTTCACACCAAACGAGGCGTTCTCTTCCCACTCTCCGGTGAATGGACAGAAAACCCGGGCATTCGTAAAGATGATGTCGTAGGGTTCTTTTCCTGTAGCAGCCAGATTAAATGAGCCCACCTTCAGACCTCAATATTCTTTATCACACATCCAAGCCGTTCTCCGTCCTCCATCATATAAATAAAGAGCCGATACGAACCGGGCTGCAATACTACATCAAATGGGACATCGTTCGTTCCTGCATGGAGATGCACCGAATGGACGATTTTTGTTACCTCCACTTGTTTGAACCCGGAGAGATCAAACACCGTGATCTGAACAGCGACATCCCTGGCCTCTTGTTTATTATCTACAGAGACATGCACTGCACTTCCGTCATACGAAACCGTACCGATGGAATATGTGAGACACCCGGCAGATACGACAACAACCGCCAGAACAAGAAAAAGTACGGTTACAACACCAATCCTGGACATATTTGATGTAATTGAAACCCAGAACAAAATATACTATTTGCTTTGTACCGAGACAAAAGAGCGTTAAAAATGGAGTTCCAGAAATTCATGCAGTGATTCTACAGTATTGGTGCCGTTAACGGCTGAAATCTGCGGAGAAAAGACAGAATCTGTCACAGCGCGGTAGCGCAGAGGGCTGGAATCCGGGTGATCACATTTATTGAGAAAAACTGCATACGGACAACCCGAAACCTTAAGGGTCTCGCAGATCCGGGCGGTTAACTCATCCAGATCGCGCGTGGTATCAGCCATGACAATGGCGCCGTCCATTCCGCGGGAGAGAATCTCGCGGCAAAATTCAAACCGTTCCTGTCCCGGTGTACCAAAGAGGTAGATCTTCTTGTTATTGACCTCTGTACGTCCAAAATCAAGCCCGACCGTTGTCGGAATATCGTATTTATTCGCTTCGACATGACGGCATTTGGGATCAATCGCCTGAATAAATGTAGACTTGCCGGCGTTATAAGCCCCAAAAATTACAATTTTCAGTCTGGAACGATCCATATATAACATTTGTTTGGTTTACGACCCATATAACATTTTCAGTTTAAAATACACATTTTAGTGCGGGAACAAACAGAGTATTTTTCACCTGACACCGCGAAATTCCAGATAGCGACTACAGACGGGAGAAACTTGATGTCGGTAATAACATTTACAAACCATAAAGGAGGCACGGGAAAAACCACATCCTGCCTGAACTGTGGAGGTTTTCTTAATAATAAAGGGAAACGGGTGCTGGTTATCGATTGCGATCCACAGGCAAATGCATCCACCGCTCTTGGCTGCAACCCACAGGAAGAACGGAAAAATATGTATGATGTCTTTATGTCCGGCACGGAAGAATTCGAATCCGTGGCTCTCAAAGATGTCATCGTCACAACAGAATCGGGAATTGACCTCTGCCCCTCATCACTTGACCTTGCGGGCGCCGAACCATACTTGTATGAACGTGAAGACAGGCTTCAGGTTTTAAAAGAAGCGATAAAACCTATCCTCAGAAAATATGATTACATCCTGATTGACACACCCCCAAGCATGGGCCAGTTTGTGATTAACGGAGTTGTCGCGTCAGATCATGTAATTATCACTTTGGACAACGGCATCTTTGCCCGAACTGGTTTTGAGGCAATACAGACGATATTCTCAGATATTGCAGAGATAACAGGAACGCCTGTTTCAGCAGAGAT
>JAAYIO010000132.1 GCA_012523385.1 Methanomicrobiales archaeon | reverse complement strand
CACCTATGCGAATCTCATCGATGAGGCGACCTACATCGTGAATATCAATGTAATGGTATCTCCGGTGAAAATCTCTAACGTTGATGTGACAAACGCTCCTCGTGGCGGCACATCGGTGGCGACCATCAACGTCACTGCATATGATGCAGGCTGGTATGTCGTGGTTGTCAGTGGAGTGAACAGCGGTGGGGACAGTCTCGCAGGCATTGCTACGGTCAGACTCGCTGCGGGCGAGACCCTGGATATACCGGCGCTCATTGGCATTCCACAGTGGGCTCAGACGGGCACCTATACTCTCTATGCAGGTGTTTACACGCTGGCGGGGTATCCTGATGACCTCCTTACCTATAGTGAGGGAGTAGCATGCATCGTTTCCTGAGTGCACTCATTATAACCATCCTTTTCGTCTGTGCAGCACCAGTTGCAGCACTTTCGATGGATACGAGTGGAGGTACGGCCGGTCAGGCAGTGGTCGTCACCCTTGATGCACCGGCATTCGTGACCTTCCAGATGAACAGCGGTGTGCCGGTGTATGCCTATGGATCAACTATTTCCTTCATTCCTGCGGCGAGTGGCACTCTTTCAATCACTGCGACTGCCGCAGGCCAGACCGCAGTTGCGAGCGTCCCTGTCGCAACTGGTGGCAGCAGCGGTGGCGGCGGCAGTGACACCCCCCCCGTTTTCTGGAGAACCGTCACCCTGCCCAAGGGTGATTTCAGTGTGACTGCCGACAATTCCAAAAAATCCTACCCCGTCTCATGGCAGAGTGGCCTTGGTGTCCTGCAGAAAGCAGGCATCAGTTTCAAGGTGAGCGACAAGTGGGATAGCGGTCTCTTTACCATCGAGGTGGATGGGACACCCAACGAGGGACTGGCCGGCTGGATGTACCAGGTAAATGGCCTCTCACCGGGCGTGACAGCTGACCAAAAACCTGTTTCCAACGGCGATGAAGTGATCTGGTATTACAGCGAGTCGATGAGCCAGACACCTGACCAGTCGCCGAAGGCATTCTACTTCAGGGTACAGACGAGCAGCGTCCTTGCTCCCGGCAGTTCATCCACAGGAACCGGGGAAACCGGAACCGGCGACGGGGTAACGGCAGATGGTGCAACGGCAGAAGCTGTTTCATATCCGCTCTCCCTGCCTCCGGGTTCTGATCTGCGTCTGAGTGATGGCCGGATGCATCTGACAGTAAACGTCCCGATGGCAACTTCCTCTGGGGATACGATCACCTTTGCTGGCAACACGATGATCATCACCCGTGATGATGTTACCTTACGAATTCGCTTTGTGGACTTCACGGACAAGATCGGTGTCAGCTCAGGAACCATTGCCGATGTTACGGCTGAGACCAAGCCTGTTCAGGTGACCTGTCCAAACGGTGCCACCCCGGAAATTGGCCTCTTTGTCTCTCTCATGACGGTTCCAATGGATGCTGATATCGGTTCTACGATAACTCCAATCTCCGGCCTCTCCGATGTACCAACAGCAATACTGAGTGCAGCAAATACCGTACTCGGTGCTGAGGGCATGACAGTCAGCACTGCCGGCTGGCTGATGAACGTTGAGAAACGCGGTCTTGAAAACGGGGTAGATGTGGGCGATGTGACCGTCCGTATTACCGTAGACCCTGCATTTATTAGACAGGCAGGCGGCCTCTCTGCCCTGCGTCTGGTGCACATCATGGATGACGGTACCGCAGAGGTGCTTGTACTTCGGTCTGTAGGCACCACCGCTGATGGCAGGATGATCCTTGAGGCAGGGCCTGCAAAAGGGCTTTCTTCGTTCATCTTTGTCTCCATTATGGAAGCACCGGTGGCATCCGGCACTGTGGCTATACCGCCTGTAGCCTCTCCAGCCTCAAGTACTGCACCAACACAATCCGGAACAGCCCTGAGTGCCATCTGTGCAGCAGTAGCGGGCCTCATAGGAGTAACCGGCATATACTGTAACAAAAAAAGATAACTAAAACAAAATTGGTTGAATAAAATGCATACAAAAAATCTTCTTTTTTTATTAATACTTCTCATCATTCCGTGCCTTGCGGCAACAGCTGTAGCCTATCCGCTCACTGCTGAGAACGATGAAGTCAGTAATGCACTTGCATACCTCGCCTCCTGCCAGCAGGCAGACGGTGGGTTTGCTGAAGACGGAAAAACATCCTCTGCGTCTCTCTCAACATGGGCAATCCTTGCGATTGTATCCGCAGGTGGCGACCCTGACCAATGGTCAGCGGGTGGTGCTTCAGCAGGTGACTATCTGCGGACCCTTGGAGATGAAACACTTGCTATTGATGGAACATCAGAGACCGCTAAGCTCATAATTACGGCTGTCGCCGCAGGCGATGATCCGCGAAACTTTGGCGGCCATGACTTTGTCTCATTCCTGCAGAAAAAGCAGCGGGAAGACGGTCGCTATGGAGAACATATCTACACCACAAGCTGGGCTATTATGGCCCTTTCCGCTGTGGGTGAGGACACCTCGAAAGCGGTTGCCTGGCTAAAGAAACAGCCAAACGATGACGGTGGCTTTAGCTGGGCGGTTGGGGCAGAAAGTGACTGTGATGATACCGGATCTGCCATCCAGGCTCTCATTGCCGGAGGAACATCCCGGGATGCACCCGTCATCCGAAATGCCATCGCCTTCCTGAAGAAACAGCAGAAGGATGACGGTGGGTTCAACTATGGCGGTACCAGTGCGACCAACTCCGCCTCTGATTCCTGGGTCATCCAGGCGCTTGTGGCCGCAGGCGAGGATCCCCTGACCTGGACGACAGCGACTGGTCGCACTCCGGTGTCCCACCTCCTGTCTTTCCAGACGGGAGAGGGTTATTTCAAGTGGACATCAGTACTTGCGGATGCGCCGGGCAAGATGACTGCAACCGCGATCCCGGCACTGACCGGCAGGACGTTTCCTATCATCCCGGTGAAGGGTGCAGTGCCGGTTGCACCGCCCACAACGGTAGGGACGCCTGTGTCCACTAAGGCACCGGTTGTTTCAACAGGGGATACTCCTACGTTTGATTCATCAGCGGGTGCCCGGACGATCACCGATGACTTCGGGCGTGAGATATCCCTATCAGCTCCCCCTCAGCGCATTGTCTCACTGGCACCAGCCAATACTGAGATCCTCTATGCACTGGGTCTCGGGGATCGGGTGGTCGGCGTGACTGACTATTGCAACTACCCCGACGCGGCTATCGCTGCCGATAAGGTTGGTGGCTACAGTTCGGTAAATATCGAGAAGGTGGTGCAGGCGAGACCTGACCTGGTAATCGCTGCGTTCGGCAACACCCAGGAGGTCATCAATTACCTGGAAAACCTCGGTATTACCGTTCTTGCCCTCAACCCCACCTCCATCGAAGATGTGATCGAAAATATTCACCTCGTTGGTAAGGCAACCTGGGCTGATGACGAAGCGGCGGTCGTGGGGGCCGATATGCAGGCACGGATTGATGCTGTGAAGACGGCGGTTGCCAGCGCTGATACCACACCGTCTGTTGTCCATATGGTCTGGAATGATCCGATATGGGTCAGTGGCAGTGGTTCATTTCAGGACGAGATGTTTATGATGGCGGGTGCCACCAACGCTTTCTCATCTGTTGAGGGCTGGGAGATTGTGAGCATGGAGAGGTTCATTGTCACCGACCCGGACGTTATTATTGCAAACTCCGGTGCAGGCATGGGAGGGAACAGTTATGACGTCCTCTACCGCTATGTCACCGAAGAAGAACCCCGTTTTAAGGGACTAACTGCTGTCAAAGAGGGTCGGGTCTATCTGGTTGACTCTGATATCATCGACCGCGGCGGTCCGCGTATTGTAGAGGCACTCGAGATGGTGGCACGCGACATTCACCCGGAATGTTTCCCTGAGGGCAAGAATGATCAGCCGGTGGCAACACAGAGTCCCGCCCCGTTCATTGGTGCACTCGCCGCTCTCTTCGTTGCCGGAGTCTGTCTCAGGAGGCAGGGTGAGTGAACGGACGATATACAGCAATTATCATCCTGTTTCTCTCTTTTTTATTGTTCCCCTCAGCGGTGATGGCAGAAGAGTGGGTACCTGTGGGAATTGATCAGACGGCGGTTCGCATCACGTATGCAGTGGTTTCGGGCGATGGGGCATACGGTGCCTTTGTCGGGAATGCCGGTATCATGATGCTGACTGCAGATGGTGCTGAATGCTGGCGCATTCCGGACAGGAGGTATCGTTCCCTCTCCCTCTCCGGTGACGGGGCAGTTCTTGCAGCAGGTGGCGATGGCATTCTTGTGATGCATCAGAATACCACCGTTCTTGCTGCATTAAAGACCAAAAATTGCGTAAATGACCTCGCCATTACGGCAGACGGCAGTCGTATCGCTGTCGCGCTCGATGACGAGACACTGCACCTCTATTCCCCGAAAGGGGATCTCGTTTGGAGTGTTGACACCGTTGATGATCTCATCTCGGTTGCCATATGCCCGGACGGAACCTACATCGTTGGCGGGACATCTGCCGGCAATGTAGTGTTTTTCTCTGATGCAGGAGAGGAACGCTGGACATATGGTCTCTCCCGCAAGCCGGTGACTGCTGTTGCCTTATCAGATAATGCCCGGACGATCGCAGCCGCCTCTGCTGACGGTACGGTTGCCCTGCTCTCACGGGCCGGGAGCCTCCTCTGGTCTGGTTCTGCCCCGCGTGCCGGTGGCGTTGCAGTGACAGCAGATGGTGCCACGGTTGCAATTGCAGACCAAAAAGGTATCCGGTTCATACAGCGCGATGGCACCTCAGAGGGTCAGATTACCACTGGGGATGCCTCGGTTGCTACTGCGATGGATGGCAGCGGGAGGCGGATACTGCTGACAGACGGCACCCGTATCAAAGGATTTATTACTAAAAACACTGGCCCGACAGAAGAGGCTCCTCTGATAGAACGGGTTCCCGAAGAGACGGTGTCCACCATTGCAACTGCACATACACAGTCGCCTCCCGTAGATACCCCGGTCTCAACAGGCACTCCCTTCCCCATATTCCCCGTAGTAGCGGCCCTCATCATTTCGGCACGGTATGTCGTTAGACGCCTCTGAGTGAAAGAGTCGTTTCAGAAATATCCCATTTTTTCAGCAATTTTAAGGGGTATCTGGCTGTTTTTCTGGAATTGATATGCTTTGCAACGATAGAAATGAAAATAGACCTGAGATATCGGTATTGTTACTCCCGACGGCGAATCAATGACTCAAAAGCAGCCCGATATGCGTCAGGGCTGGGTCGGATGATGGCCACCGGTATATCGACGATGCGTTCCACGAGTGTGGTGAGAATCGGGGCACAGATGATCCCGATAGCACCGTCTTTTTCGGCCCGAACAGCAGCAATGATCACCTCTTCCATGGTATTAGCACTATACCCGTGGATGCGGTAGGTCGTGTCATCTATCGTATGTTTCACCGACTGGAGTTCATCTAAGAGAAATTTTGCCGCAATAACGGCGACAAAGTCCTTTTCTTTTGGGTCAAGGGCGACTGCGATGGCTTTTACCAGAGAGAAACGGGGGTCCCGTTCTCCTGAAGTTATCTTATAGAGAGATGCCGCGGATATGCCCACCAACCCCGCCAGTTCCTTTATACTCATCCCGCGGCGGTCAAGCTCTTCTTCCAGTGCTGTTCTGAAATCTGTCTCAAATACCCGGGCCGAAAACATCAATTGTTCATTAGGAGAGCACCCTCTTAAGCATATCCAAGTCATGCTATGAGAGCGGTTTTACTGCGGGTTCATTCTTCAGTCCTGCTTTCACGCTCATTCCCGGAGAGGGCGACATGGTCTTGAACTGGTCAGCGGTGTATCAGGATACTCACGTACCTGACTAAGATTAGTGTAAAGATGCCGGGCCAACTTACGACTTATATAGAGTCATGGCACAGTATTTCCCATGCAGGATATTCAGGACCCGGAACCATTCCTTGTGGGTGGCGAGTGGCGCACAAGCCCCGCTGTGCTTGACGTTACTGATCCATATCTCGGCTGTACGGTGGCATCAGTCTGCCTTGCAGGAAGACAAGACTGCAATGATGCCATTCAAGCAGCACAATCCGGATTCATGCAGATGCGTGATCTTCCTGCATACCGGCGTTCAGAATGGTTGGTTGCGATGGCAGACTATCTGGAAGAGCATGCGGATGAAGCAACAGATATCATCATCTCTGAAGCAGGCAAACCCCGAAGATCGGCAACCGGTGAAGTGACCCGCTCAATTGACGTTCTCCGCATCTCTGCAGAAGAGTCGCGCCGCATCGGCGGAGAGATACTGCCTTTAGACTGGACACAAGGCGGAGACGGGCGGACCGGGTACCTCTACCGGGTACCGCTGGGCATCATTCTCGGTATCACCCCCTTTAACTTCCCGCTCAACCTCGCCTGCCACAAACTTGGCCCTGCCCTTGCCGCAGGCAATGCCTGTATCCTGAAACCGGCCTCAAAGACACCGCTCTCTTCCCTTTTCCTCGGTAAGGCGGCACTGGCCGCAGGCATACCCCCAAAGGCCATCTCAGTTCTGCCCTGTTTGCCGGAGACCGCAGAGGTAATGGTTCGCGACCCCCGTATTTCCATGGTCTCCTTTACCGGCAGTCCGGAGGTGGGATGGCATCTGCAGGCAGTGGCACGGACACCCCGTGTCGGACTTGAACTGGGCGGCAACGCGGCGGTCATCGTGCATGAGGACGCCGACCTCACGTATGCGGCCGCACGGATTGTGCAGGGTGCCTTCTCATACAGTGGGCAGACCTGCATCTCGGTTCAGCGCGTTTTGATTCACCATGCAGTCTATGAAGAGATGCGGCGGTTAATCTGCGAACGTACAGCAAGTCTCGTCACCGGCGACCCGTCCGCACCCGAGACGGATGTGGGGCCGATGGTAAGTGAGTTTGCAGCGATTACAGCAGAAAAGAAGATTCGGGAGGCAATTAAAGCCGGGGCAATCTGCTGCACCGGCGGCATCCGTGAAGGTGCCGTCCTCCATCCGACCGTGCTGGAACATACCAATCCAACGATGGACGTGAATGCGGCCGAGCTTTTTGCCCCCGGTCTCACCCTGACCCCGTATCAGACATGGGCAGAAGCTATTGAAATGGCTGCAAAGACGCC
This sequence comes from Methanomicrobiales archaeon, assembly GCA_012523385.1. Lineage (GTDB taxonomy): Archaea > Halobacteriota > Methanomicrobia > Methanomicrobiales > Methanomicrobiaceae > Methanogenium. Next base: position 7,877 of record JAAYIO010000132.1, on the reverse strand, counting down.
TTATGGTCTGCAGGCGGGCATCTTCACGAATGATATCACGCGGATTCATCAGGCGGCCCGTGGCATTCCGGTAGGGGGGCTCATCGTGAATGATATTCCGACATTCCGCATGGATCACATGCCCTACGGCGGCACGAAACGCTCAGGCTTTGGTCGGGAAGGCCCGCGGTCTGCCATCCGGGAAATGACCGAAGAGCGCTTGGTGGTCATTAATCAGCAAAACAGATGCTGAAGACACTCCTCTTTTCTAGAGAGCATTTTTCCCTTCGGCATCGCTATACTACATCATATGCTCAGCAAGTACAGGGGATGCATGCTGGGTGCTGCCATCGGTGATGCATTGGGGATGCCGCAGGAGACGCTCCCTCCCTCTCTCTCGCGTCTGGGGGAGGGGTATGGAAAACCGTTACGCCGTCACCCGAACGAAGGCCTCCGGGCCGGCCAGTTCACCGATGACACCCAGATGATGTTGTGTGCCGCCGAACTGTTAGCGGAAGGGAAATTCACCCCAAAGGAATACGGAAAAAAGCTCTCTCTCATGCATACGGCGAGACGGTTGCGGTTTCCGGACGGCACCGTTTCCACCGCCTGTGGACGCATTATCTCCGGGATGCAGGACTCCGGCCGCAATTCAACCACCAGTGGGTGCATGGCTCTTGCGGTTCCGTTTGCCCTTGCCTTCAAAAACGGTGATGAGATGCGCGAGCGTCTTCAGGCGGCCTGCGAGGTCACTCACACCCACCCCGGTGCCTACGGCGCCACCATCTCCTACGCCCTTTTTCTGCGTGCAGTGATGCATCGCCATCCGGACCCATTCCGCGTGGCAACAGATATTGCAGCCGAGTACGATGGGCAACTGGCTGACTCCATCAGAAATGCCTGTGCATTAGAGAGGGAGGGACTTTCGCTTGAGACTGCCATGGTCTCTGTGGGAAATGATGTCTCAGTCTACCACACCTATCCTCTGGCTCTCTTTCTCATTGCCCGTCTGGGGCACGATGATGCACTTTTACCGGTTGCCACCCATGTCGGCGGCAACACGGACACTATTGGATTCATCTGCGGGTCATGGCTTGGTGCCGCAGAAGGAACCGCTGCATTCAGCAGTAATCTCATGATGCAGCTGGAAGAACAGTCATACATTGGGGAGATTGCAGAACGTCTCTTTGATGGAGTTTCAGCAAAGAATTAATTCCTGTATAGGACGATATCTTTTTATGGAAATTGCGATCATCGGAGCCTCCGGGTTTACCGGCGGAGAACTCATACGCCTCCTTGCCGGTCATTCCGAAGGGGAAGTGGTCTGTGCAACCTCACGGAAGCTTGCGGGAACAACGGTTGCTCGGGCCAATCCGTATCTCAGAGGATTTACTGACCTGGAATATACGAACCCTGATGTGGGAGATATCGATGCGGATGTTGCCTTTCTTGCGGTGCCGCACACTGCCGCCATGCAGTATGCCGGTTCACTGATGGAACAGGGAGTCAGGACTATCGACCTCTCGGCAGATTACCGCCTCCCGAAGGATATCTACGAGAAGGTGTATGGTGTTGAACACACGAATTATCATAAAGTGCCCTATGGTCTCCCCGAACTGCACCGAAAGGATATTCCGGGATCCCTCTTTGTTTCAAACCCCGGCTGTTTCCCCACCGGTGCGACCCTTGCGGCAGCACCGCTTGCAAAACGGGCCCGTACCATCATCTATGACTCCAAGAGCGGGGTCTCCGGTGCCGGTGTCTCTCCTTCGGTCACCAATATGTATACCAGTGTCGGCGACAACCTCATTGCATACAAGCTAACGGCACACCGCCATGTGGCCGAGATGCGGCAAGAGATGGCATTTCTGGGCTCATCTGCCTCGGTGCACTTCACCCCGCATCTCTTGCCGGTGAATCGCGGCATCCTGACGACCGCCCACATTCTGCTTGACGAGCCGATCACTCAGGAAGAGGTAGATGCGCTCTATGCGGAATTCTATGCCCGTGAGTACTTTGTGCGCCTCCAGTCGCCATCTCTTGGAGGTGTCCGGGGCAGCAACTTCTGTGATATCGCTGTTGAAGTTGAGGAAGGCGGTATGCGGGTAGTTGCCGTCTCTGCAATTGACAATCTGGTAAAAGGTGCATCAGGACAGGCAATCCAGAATATGAACCTGATGTGCGGGTGCGCTGAACCTGATGGTTTGATGGTCGTTCCGCTCCAGCCCTGAGATTTAAAGGTGAACAAACTATGAAAGTACAAGATGTAATGACCCCGCGACCCATATCGGTCACCACAGACACCCCAGTTAGTCAGGTATCCCTTTTAATGAAGAAGAACCGTATCGGGGGTATTCCGGTCATGGAGAACGGAAGACCGGTTGGTATCGTAACAGAAACGGATATTCTCTCGCTTCTCACCACACCGGGAATCAGTACCGACCTCTGGCTCCCCTCACCCTTTGAGGTCATCGAGATCCCGATTCGTGAACTGATGAACTGGGAAAAGACAAAAGAGGCACTTTCCGATGTCGGCAGTTTGCCGATTTCTGAGGTGATGTCAGAAGATCTGGTATGCACCACACCCGATGCAGGCATCGAGGAGGCCGCCAGTATCATGATGAAGGAGGGTATTGCTCGCCTGATCGTCGTTAAAGACGGCGAAATGGTGGGTATTGTGACCCGTGCAGACCTGGTACGTGGTCTTGGATCCCGCTACGGTGGGGTGGAGGAATAATGAAGAGTATCTGTCTTGTAGAAGGGGTACGGGCGGCAGGTGTGCGTGAAGGTAAGTATGGCATAGCGCTTATTGCTGCATCCGGAACTGCTGCTGCGGTCTTCACCAAAAATCTGGTCTTTGCAGAGCCAGTGCGTCTGATGCGTGAGCGTATGAACGCGGGCGTTCTGGACGGTATCGTCGTCAATGCGGGAAATGCCAACGTATTCACGGGTGAACAGGGCTATGCCGATGCCTGCCGAATGGCCGAGGATGCTGCGGCAGTGCTTGGGACTGTTCCGGAACGAATCGGAGTTGCTTCAACGGGTGTCATCGGACGCTACATGAAGATGGACATTGTGACCCGTCAGATCAAAGAGGCAGGTCCCATGCTTCGTAGTGATGCATCAGCAGAGACGGACGCCGCACGAGCCATCATGACAACCGACATCACCGAGAAGCATGCATCGGCAGTCCGCGACAACTTTGTGGTGGCGGGAATAACGAAGGGAAGCGGCATGATTGCCCCGAATATGGGGACGATGCTTGCATTCCTCTATACGGATGCCACCATTTCTGCGCCGGCCCTTCAGGAAGCTTTGCAGATAGCGGCTGATCGGAGTTTTAACCGGGTGGTTGTCGATGGTGACACCTCAACCAATGACTGTCTCTTCTGTACAGCAACGAACCGACGTGAGACGCCAGATATGGCCGTATTCCAGGAGGCATTGGAAGAGGTATGCATCTCTCTTGCACGCCAGATTGCCGCAGATGGCGAAGGTGCGACAAAACTTATTGAAGTCAGGGACAGTGGGGCTCAAACAGAAGAGGACGCGGCCACAATCGCACGAACCGTCGTGGGTTCACCACTGGTGAAGACCGCGGTCTATGGCACCGATCCGAACTGGGGCCGTATAATAGCGGCAGCCGGCCGTGCCGGGGTGGATTTTGACCCTGCAAGCGCTGTTATCGCGGTAACAGATGGCATACGGCGGGTCGTCCTTGCAGATATGGGCAAAATATGTGCAGACAATGTGATGTATCCCGAGGCACTTGCAGAAGCTGCATCCCTGATGGGCGGAACAGAGGTTATCTTTGAGATCATCCTCTCCCTCGGCACCGGTTCAGCTACCGCATGGGGTTGTGACCTCACCGAACGCTATGTAGAGATAAACGGGAAGTATACGACATGAAACGCGAAGATGTGCTGATGGAGGCAATGCCCTACATCCAGAGATTCCACGGAAAGACCATTGTCATCAAACTCGGTGGTCATGCAATGGTGGATCATCGGATTCTTGATACGGTCATCCAGGACGTTGTTTTGCTGCGCTACGTAGGAATAAACGTCGTGCTCGTCCATGGCGGCGGCCCGGAGATCACCCAGAAGATGGAGGCGATGGGCAAGAAACCAAAGTTTGTGGCGGGTCTTCGCATCACTGACGATGAGACGATGGAGATTGCCCAGATGGTGCTTGTGGGTAAGATTAACGACAACATCGTTTCAGACATCTCGAAATTTGGCGCCCTTGGCGTGGGCCTCTCGGGGAATGACGGCAACCTGCTCATCGCCCGCAAGGCCGGAACAAAGACGGTAATGGTGGATGAAACCTCGCAGGAGGTTGACCTCGGACTGGTCGGTGAAATCGTGGAGGTCAATCCTCAGATTCTCATAGACCTGATGGCAAAACACTATATTCCTGTCATCTCTCCGCTTGCAATTGACCGTCAGGGAAATTCTCTGAATGTCAATGCCGACACTGCTGCAGGGGAAATTGCGGTCGCCCTGAAGGCTTTTAAACTCATTAACCTCTCAGATATCGACGGCGTGATGAATGCGGACCGCACCAGCACCTACCAGCGTCTCACGATACCGGAGGCTGAGGAACTCGTCGCTGATGGCACCATTGAGGGAGGTATGATCCCAAAACTGGAGTCATGCCTCTTTGCCGTGAGCAATGGTGTCCTCTCGGCACATATTATAAACGGCAACCGTGAACACAATCTGCTCCTGGAACTCTTCACCGATAATGGCGTCGGAACGATGATTCGCCAACCCTGAAGCGGAAATAACCGCTTAGGTATCTATTTATTTTAGTATGGACGAGAACCTCCTATGAGTATGGCAGTGAATGGCCGGGATTCTCAACGGACAATGAAAATATATGTTATTGCTATCCTGACCGTTCTCTCCTTTGCCATCGTCATTACCGGTCTCTCTGTCGGGGTCACGATTCTTCTGGCCCATCTCTTCTATATCCCCATCATCCTCGAAGCCTACTGGTTTCGCCGAAAAATTCCTCTTTTTGCAGTCGCAGTCGGCATCTGTTATATCCTTCTTGTAGCCGGATTTGACAGTACTCAGCAGACCCTTCTCGTTGCCGGCGGAAGGGTGCTCCTCTTTGTAACCATCAGTGCCCTCGTTTCAAATCTCTCAGCACAGGTGCGCACTGAAGAGCAGCGTTTTTCCCGTCTGGTTGGCAGTGTAAGTGACCCCCTGCTCTGGATGACGGGCGTTGGCAGGGTTGCATATGTAAATGATGCGTATTGCACTCTTGCGGGTGTTACGCCCGCTGAAATCAGCGAAACGTCATATACTCCTCTATTCTTCCGAAATGGTGCAACGGAAATGGATGAATTTTTTTCCTCCCTCAGCCCGGCGTCCCCCACCGGAATGATCGAGTCAGTCTTTTCCGGGAATGACGGACGTGACCATGTGGTGCAATGGAATGTACATGCCCATTACACCGAAGAGGATGTGATCTCGGGTTCGATCATTATCGGACGAGATATCACTGCCCTCCGTGAGGCAGAGGTGGCACTCATTGAACATGTTGAGACTCTGAAGGCGGTCTTTTCCAATGCACGGGAGTGTTTAATCATTGGTATTTGTGACTCGGATGGGATGCCGGGGAAGATCCGTGATGTGAATCAGTACGGATGCTCGATATTCGGGTACTCCCTTGCAGAGATGCGATCGCATCACACCAAAGACCTCTTCCCGGATGCCTTCTCCTCTCTTTCAACTGCCATGGAGGCAGTACGGTTTGGCATCACCGATGGTCACCATATTGAACTTAAGGCACGGGGCAAGGACGGCGTCAGGTTTCCGGCAGAGGTGGCACTCTCTTCTTATGAATTGCATGGCGAAACGCATTTTGTGCTTGCGATGCGTGACATCACCGCGTGGGTGAATGCCCAGAATACGCTCTCTGAGAGTGAACGGAGATTCCATGACTTTGCGGATTTCCTTCCTGCCCCGGCCTTTGAAGTTAAGCCCGATGGTTCGATTTTCTTCCGGAACAGAACCGTTGATACCTTTTTTGGCTATACTGAGTCAGACTGGATGAAGAGAAGAAACATTTTTTCTCTTTTTTCTGAGAGTGAGCACGCTGGACTGCGCGAGATGTTTCAAGTATGTCTGGCAAAGGACACCATCCTCAGCAATGAGTTTACTGCGATACGACAGGACATGACCTCTTTTCCTGTCATGGTCTATTGCCGACGGCTGACAGAGAATGGCGTTGCCACTGGATTGCGGGTGCTCGTTGCAGACCTTACTGAACAGCGGGGTGTAGAACAGGCACTGACCCGCTCTGAAACGATCTATCGTACAGTATTCGAGAACACCGGAACCGGCATGTTTCTGTTAAACGCAGACGGCTCAATCGTGAATGCCAATCTTACCGGTGTCGAACTGGTGGGCCATCCGCTCAGCACACTACTCAGTGGGGATTTTTCCTTTGCAGATCTGCTCGTACCGGACGATCGCATCGGATTTCGCGAGAATGCCATCCAGATGTTTGCAGGCACCGTGCCACCCCGCAGGCTTCCATCGATTGGTCTGATAGATGCAGAGGGGATGATCCATGAAATCTCTCCAACACTCTCGTTTATTCCGGATAGTTACCAGCTTGCTGTCTCCATCACTGATGAGACCGGAAAAAATCAGTCTGAGCGTCTCATCGCCGTTTCAAATGGCATTATTCAGCTGATCATTTATGGAGGTGATATAGCCACGCTCCTCTCTGCTGCCTGCGCAGAGTTCAGTCGCCTGAATCTCTATTATGTTGTTTCTATCGCCCTGTGTAAAGGCGGGGAGCTCGTGACTTCAGGTGTGTCATCGTCAGCATTCCGCAAGGCGAATGCTGCGTTTATCAGCACATCACCCACCCCCGGTGAGGCTGTTTCATCAAAGATGGTGAGTTATTCCCGATTGACCGTAGGAGATGCAGAGGCAGGCAATGAAGAAGAGACTGATGTGTTCTGCATTCCGATGATCGCAGGCGACAATGTCGAGGGGGTGCTCTCGGTGTACATCAGGCCTACTGCTACGGTGACAGAACAGGAACTGACCACCCTGCAGGCGCTTGCCAATGATATCGCCTACGGGATCAGGGCGCGGCGTCTGGAAGATGAGAAAATGGAGGCCATCTCGCAGATTGAGCGGAACATGGAGGATCTTTCGATTCTCAATGATCATATCCGAAATCCTTTGCAGGTTATTCTGGCAGTGGCAGAAAATGGAGATCCAGCGTATTATGACACGATGGCCTCACAGGTTAAGGAGATTGATGGTATCGTGCGCCGTCTGGATCAGCGCTGTCTGGAATCAGAAAAAATTCGTGATTACCTGCGGAAACACTATCAATTTAAGACAAAGAGTGAATAAATCGAATATTCAACAAATATGCGCGATGTACTCAGGGAAGGTTTCCTTTTCCTGCATATTCCCGTTGCCGCTCTTCGTTCATTGCAATCAGGATCTCAAAAATTTTTCGTACTTCCACCGGATCAATGCCGTGAGTGACGGCATAGTCAAAGGCCCGGTTTAGCACCCGGGTGCGCTGCCCGGGATCAATGACCGCGCCACCGCTTTGGTGTTTCTCTCCGGCGACTGCTGCTGCGAGACGCTGGCGTTCTGCGATGAGATCGATTAACGCATAGTCAATACGGCTGATTTCCTCACGGACGCTACCAAGTGTCATATCATATTTTCTTCTGCTTTGGAATGGTAAAAAAGAATCTCTTCTCTCTGGTGGCATGTGGCAGGTAACGACGTATTGAATACAGAGGAGGAGAAATATACGTATTCATGATTACCGATAAAATAGACCGCGTGGAACGTAAGGACCTGGCTATTGCATGTCTTGCCCTTGCACTTGCTTTCACCCTCATCTTT
>JAAYIO010000131.1 GCA_012523385.1 Methanomicrobiales archaeon | reverse complement strand
GCCACACCTTCAGCATGATCAATGCAGAGAATGAACGTGTCTGGGTCAAGTTTCATCTGATAACTCAGCAGGGCATCAAAAATATCACTGACGAAGAAGCCGAAGCTATTGTCGCAAAAGATCGTGAAAGCAACCAACGTGACCTGCTTGAGAGTATCGACCGGGGCGATTTCCCCCGCTGGACGATGTATATTCAGGTGATGACTGAAGAGCAGGCAACAAAGATGCCATACAACCCCTTTGACCTGACAAAAGTCTGGTATCACAAGGAATACCCCCTGATCGAGGTGGGAGTGCTCGAACTGAACCGCAATCCGGAGAATTACTTCCAGGACGTTGAGCAGGCCGCGTTCAATCCTGCCGCGGTTGTTCCGGGTATCGGCTACTCTCCGGATAAGATGTTACAGGGTCGTCTGTTCTCGTACGGGGATGCACAACGTTACCGGCTGGGTGTCAACCACTATCAGCTCCCGGTTAATCAACCGAAACATGCCCCAGCCCATGCATCTCACCGTGACGGGCAGATGCGGGTGGACGGAAACCATGGGGCAGCCGTTGGCTACGAGCCGAACAGCTTCGGTGAGTGGCAGGAGCAGCCTGATTACAGGGATCCCCCACTCGAACTCTTTGGCGCAGCGGCGGCCTGGAACTTCCGCGAGGACGACTCGGATTATTATACCCAGCCAGGCAAACTCTTCCGGCTGATGAGCGCGGCGCAGCAGAAGGTGCTGTGTGAGAATACTGCCCGTAACATGGGTGATGCGCCTGAGTTCATTAAGACTCGTCATATCGGAAATTGCCTGAAGGCTGACCCTGCTTATGGCAAGGGTGTTGCAGATGCACTTGGTATTCCGCTTTATAAGGTGAAGTGAGAGGCGTTGTGCCGCTCCTCTTTTTTACTCTGACTGGCTCCTGGAAGATGCATGTCTTGTGTTAATCTCAAGCAGTGAGGTTTGTGTCAGGAAACGTAGATCTCCTTTCATATTTCAAAATGCATTTTTAAATTATCGGAATATTCCTCAGCAATGCATATGATGTATAATTTCACTTTTTCTGATACAGCTCTGCACTTCGTGTAATCTTTTTCTGAACAGTCGCCCATTCTTTGGTGATGAGAAAACTCTCTTCCATATAGCTAATTACCTGTTCAAATTTCTTCATCGGGAATGCCATTGTTAGTGTATCCTGAGGGACGCACTTGCGTGCGGAGGGGTCAAACATGCCCAGAACTACCTTTGGATCATCCTTCTGCTGTTCAAGCCACGGATAAAGGATAATACTGCTGCATCCTGCCCCCATCGGGCATATGACGCCATTTGGATTGCTCTGGTCGAAGTTTGCGAGCGTAAATAGTCCACTCATCACTTCGGGACGGGCAAAAAATATCACAACCTCTGGATTATCGGTTTCTGTCAACCTGTCCCACCGTTTGAAGAGGAGCTTATTCTTATGAGGCGGGAATTCAGGGATCTCCTTTTCCCAGTCGTCAACAATTTCCGGCGTCTGTTTGTACCTTTCACCTTCCACATCCCCCTTTTTTCCGTATGAGAGAAAATACCTGAAATGAGGAGGAAGTTCATGCGAAAACCCCGAATACCTAAGTCCACCTTTACACGTTATTGAATCTTTGTTGAAGACAAGCGATGTTCCGTTTCGCACACGGTTAATCTGACAGATGAGGCAGCGCCAGGCGTCCGGTGATGAAACAATCTTACCATCCTCTGTGTCGTCCCTAAATTCCAACGTTATCGGAAGATCAGCTCCCTGAAAATACGTCTCCCACAATGCAGAGAAATCGTCGCGAAGTGAAATATCCATATTTGACCATTATCTTTCAGTCATTAATAGATGGTGTCCACAGAATGTCGGCTAAAATCAGAGAATGTCTTAGAGAACTCTATTGGGGTGTCTCTAGAGAGGCCATATCATTTCAACCGGGTCAGAAAATGATTCGTTATTAGGAGGGTCTAATGTTGGTATGTTTCTTTTTTTGGCTTGTAGATGAAATTTTTTGGCTCACAAAAGCCAGCCCAAGACCAGCTTACTACAATGAATTACATTCTTGGTGCCCGTGGTTCTTCCTGACTGCAACGTTCTCGTGAGGAATCATCAAACCCGGTCGACCCATCTCACAGGGAAAAAACGAAAAAATTCAAAAATATATATTCAAAGTGAGAATCATCGTCTATGCTGACATAAATTCAGTTTTAATTTTATTATATTCGTAGTTAATGAGGATTGTAAAGCGTGATATGGCCATGAAGTGCAGATAAAGCTTACCTTTTTAGTATTCTTTGATTGGATCAAAGAAAAAATGAGTTGATTTTGGGATTCCCTTTTTCCAACTTGGTATGGGTAGCCCGTATGATGTTTTTTAAGAAGGTCACGCTACAATATGAATGCCACAATTGCGACAACGACAAAGATTATGATAAGCCACTTTGCAATGTTCATGGAAAATCCTGCTATACCTCGTGCACCTAGTATATAGGCGACCAGCGCCAATACAAGGAATAATACTGCTAGTTCAATTATCATCATTCACTTCCTTTTTTGTTTTCAATTTTGATTCAGCTTTGTGTATTGCGATTTTTGCATCGGAAACGGCTTTGTGGATACCAATTTTTATATCGTCTGAAACTTCATCCGCTTTTTCTCCGGTAACTTTGAGAATGTTACCACTGGCTACCTTTGCATCGTCATATGCTGCATTTGCAGCAACGCGAACGTCATCGGCCATTTTATGAGCTGTTACCTTTTGACTATCTTTCATATCTGTTTTTTCCCGACCTACTGTTGTAATTCCAGATGCAGGAATACATCCCCTCATGGAGATTAATCATATTTATATTTATTTAATGGGACTAATTGTAGTATTCGCCTAATGAATCAACCATGAGGAGCCAATATGCTCATTTATGTAAATATATTATGAATATCGGAGTTTTTGGATTATCAAATATTGAAAAATCCGACAATTATTACCAATATCCTATATATACATTTTTTTAAATCGCGTTTTAATAATTATTATTTGGATCAAAAATGTATCCTATCGTAACATCGACACTACCTTTACAATTTCCTTCATCGCCAATACATCTCGATAATGTGAAATATCGAAAGGAACGCTCAGATCGCATTTATTTACTCTTAAAAGTTCTTCATGATCATCGCATCCCGTTCAGCGACGGCGAAAACTGCATTTTTTCACGAAAAAACAGGAATGCCGAATGAAATAGGCCAGACTGCCTTGCCCGATTACATCACGAGAATAAATTGTAACGGTGGATTACGTCTCCTCTGGTGATGACTCACAGACTTCCTCCTCCTCTTCCGGTCATTTTGGGCTATTCTTTCGGATAAATGTACTCACAATACCAAAAATCCCGCAGATCATTACCATCATCATGCTCCCTATAACCGGGAATTCATTCACAGGAGTAGACGGCGGATGCACGCAGATGTGGTTTTCATACACTACTGAGTCACTCTCGTCGCCGTTTGTGACAGTCAGGCAGACGGTGTAGGTC
>JAAYIO010000130.1 GCA_012523385.1 Methanomicrobiales archaeon | reverse complement strand
TTCAAAGCACACGTACTTCAGCTTATTTTTTAAAGGATATTAGCGGTTACTAAACAAATTTCCGCATTGTCAGTGCCAACGTCAGAACCGACACTCCCATCTGAGCGATTTCGGTTCTCCATCAAAACATTAAGATACAGTATTGTAATTTCAAGGAGATAAACCCTTGCAATTCAGATTGTATTTAATGACAACCCACTGCATTGACCGACAAAAAGACGGACAACACATAGATTTTCTAAATATCTGTTATTCTATTGCTAACAAACGAAGCAAGGCATATTAGACCTTGTTTGTCTGAAACAATCGACCTAACAAAGTGGCATTCAAATAGATATAAAGATTTGGGTTTATTCATCCACCTCACCCAAATCCCCCCACATAATTCATGCCCACATTGAATTTTACATCAGGTTTAATGTGAAATGTATCAAATCGCGCAAACGCTTTTAAAAAAAAAGAGACACGATTCATCGTGGAAACAAAAAATACAGATAATTTCTGAATCACTCAATTATGGCGCTTGGATAGTTCTTCAAGCACATCGCCGAGGTCTTCACCCGAAGCGCGCAACGCCAACAGAATATGGAACAGCAAATCAGCAGCCTCTTCAACAGTCCGTTCAGATACGCCGTTTTTCGCTGCGAGAATAAATTCAGTCGCTTCTTCCCCCACCTTTTCAAGGGCTTTATCCATCCCCTTGCGGTGATTAAGGATAGAAACAACATAAGACCCTTTCGGACGTTCTTCCATCCTCTGATTTATCGTATCCCACACCTCAACAATGATTCCAGCATCCATATTATTCACCCTCTGCTACAATGTTTGAAACCTCTGCATTATACAAACGCCGACACAGGAGGCGCACCTTCTCCACATTGCAACCGCCCCTGCCAATAGCAATACCCAGATCAACCCTTTTTTTTATCACAATACGAATTTTTTCAGAATCCGAATCGACCTCGGTCTTTAGCACTTCAATTGGACGGATAGCATTTCTGACGAATTCATCGAAAGATTCACCCGCCTCTACCATCTCAATCCGTTTACCGAGAACTCTCTGCATCCGCCGTATATTTTCACCATTTTTACCAATTGCAAGACCCATATCACCTTTTTTAACCACATAGATAATCCGGTCAAATTCATCATCCACTATACAGTCAATTGCAATCGATTTTGTAAGAATACGAAGTTCTTCAATATATCTGCGCTCTTTAAAGCCTATGACATTATGCATCAGTCAGTCGCTGTAATATTTTTCCTGTGACGCAATAAACCCCTTGTTTGATTCAAATTGATATGATTTTAATCGAAATAGCCAGTAGGTTTAATATTTCCCATCCATCCAGTTATTCTATGTACGGGAAATACAAAATCCCATTTGAATATTCTGATGATAACATCACACTCTCCATTACCGAAGATGGAGATTTTTTCCGATATGTTCGCCAAATAAAAGATAAAGAAAAGAAAGAAAAAACACTTCTGACAACAGAAAATGCCACCATTTCCATCAACCCAATTGAACCAATAAACCTTCCAAAACAGATCACCCAGTACCTTGAGATTGAATTTACCCCGGTTCTGATTGAACCCGAAGGATTTAAGGTCATATTTCTGTTATTTCCGATTGAAATTGGAGTTATTGTTTCCGGTAACAAAAAAATGGAAGCTATAGACATATTCTCCTTTGGCCCTCAGAAATATTCACTCTATGGACCTTCAGCGGGGGGAGTCATTACCAAATGTTATTGTAGCGATATTTACTCATCCCCTCCGGAATCGGATAAATTTTATTCAGGCATTCTCCGCCTGGAAATCGAGAATAAAACTCTGGAATGGGTCAATATCAGCAGAATTATTCTGGATGGATATAGCATGAAGATCTATTATGGACCATATGTAGCGATGTTTGCACGCATAAAAATACTCTCACCAACAAATGCCGAAACTGAATTTATCCGCGAACCTGTTGCATCGGAGCTCCAGAACGCAACCTAAGTGTACCACACCCGAAACTTATCTTCAATAAAAAATGCTGTTTCTATGGAGTGGGGGTACTGACCAATGACCGGCATCATCGATTCCGCACTAATGAACCAATCAACAATATTTGCTCTGCCTCTTTATGGCGAAACCACAGTAACGGACCTCATCTGGTTTGTAATAATACTCATTCTCGCAATCATTATCGCTAAAATAATCACCCTAAACATCACACGGTTTCTTAAAAATCGTGTCCCAAAAAATGATCTGAATCTCATCAGCAAGATTGCATACTGGGCGATATTCTCTATCGGCTTTTTGTTAGCCCTCCCATATCTCAATGTAGACCTCTCGGGGCTCTTCGTCGCAGGAGGAGTCGTCGGTATTATCATTGGATTTGCAGCACAGAGCGTCTTTGCAAACTTTCTCTCAGGTATCTTCCTCATCTTTGAACAACCCATGAAATTTGGAGATAATGTGCTCGTCGATGACACCCTCATCGTTGTTGAGGACATCAGAATCTTTTCCACCATTGGGAGAACCTTTGAGGGCATTTATGTCCGTATACCCAATGAAAAGATATTCACCACCACAATCACCAATTATGTCGCAAATACCGCACGCCGATTTGAATACAATATTGGAATCCGCTATCAGGATGATGCAGCGCGTGCAATAGAAATAATCAAAGATCTCATCGATAAAGAGCCGTTCTGTCTGAAAAATCCAGCCCCTTCGGTGTATGTGGATCAACTGGCATCAGACGGAGTGATAATCAAAACACGCATATGGGCCCCATCAGGGGTATGGTGGGACGTCAGAACAACCGTGCTCTGGAAGATTAAGTGTGCCATTGAAGCAGAAGGCATGCAAATACCACTCCCCCAGCGTACAGTCTGGGTGAACTCAACAAACGAAGAAAACACCCCATTTATACCCCCCACAGTGAGAGACAAGGTCTCTCCAAAAAACCTACAATCAGGTGTACCATTCCAGTCCGAACCAGCAAAAGAACAGTCACACACGAGCATTGAATATAACAGCTCGTTTGAATCGTAAAAAAAGGTAAGAAACTGAATTAATTATCCAAATCCAGTTTTCGGCATATGATGTCCATCACACCATTTTTTATGCCAAATTTACAATCATCCAGGTCAATCGGGGAAGGAAGGGACACATCAAAATCACGCCCATCTATAATCACCCGCACTTCCTGTTCTCGGAATTTTACCGATGGTGTGGCGGATTCTTCACCAGATAATTCCAGAGTGATATAAATATGGGTAGAATCCTCTACAATATCATAATCGAAGTCATCTTCGAAGTCATCCATATGGAAGACACGCCCATCATCACCGGAACCTGAAATGATTGTACAACCGATAAACCGGGGAGTTTCATCACCCGGCATGTTTCGGATCATCTCCTCCATTGCTTTTGCCAGATTTCTGAAGACGTCATCGTTTGGTTCTTTTGCCATTTATTTCACGCACCGAATATTTTTGTCCATGACGCGTTACAATCCCCGCCTCCTCAAATCGAACAAGTAAGCGCTCAATCAGAGAAGCGGGGATATCTGTTATCCGTTCCATTTCTGAAACGGACAAATCACTGTTGCACAGTGCGGTTATAAG
>JAAYIO010000129.1 GCA_012523385.1 Methanomicrobiales archaeon | reverse complement strand
CTCACATTTATACCTATCTAACATTCGGCGTAAAATCAAGAAATGCAGAAGAGGTAAACTGTTTCATGAAGTATAGAGGGCATAAGATGATCCGGATTCAAGAGATTACCCCCCTCCAAAAATCATCTTCGGGTCCAAAGGTAAACGGAACAAATGTACAGGTAAAAAAAAGGAAAAACCCTTATTTCAGTCCTGCGGCCCGCATCGCAGCAAGGCGCACCACCGATTCAGGGATACCCTCATAACGTCTGCCTCCTGAGCATTCCCCCTCAGAACCCTCGCAGGTGCCGCACATCGAACAGGTCTTCGGCACGTAGATGGGGACGATCTTCTCAAAAGGCACGTCATTAAAGAGAATCTGCATCGGACCATCTTTTTCGGTTATGACAGAGGGAATACCTTGTCCCTCCAGCTGATACCGGATATCACCCAGGACTTCCTGAAGAGGACGTCTAGTGTCAGAACAGAGTATAACAGGCTGCATGGGGGCTTCTGGTCGCTGCCAGGTGATGGTAACACCCGTAGCTACAGCACCGAACGTCTCATCCACCCATGCAAAAACCAAGTCACGCACCCCCCGGAATCCCTTTAGAATATCGCCGTCACTCCCGGAGAATTCAGATGGGTCGGGGAAGAGATGATCAATCAACCGGCGAGACGCTGGCAGGGGAGGACAGGCGCCTGAGCACTCACAGAGCCGGGCCACCGTGTCAAACTGTTGTCCCATGAACACCTCGAGTGGTTTTGGTGCATGTCCCGCCATAGAAATGCCTGCCTCCTCCATCACGCGGATGGTATACTCGTTCATCGATGCACTGGGATAGTTGCCCGCCGAAAAAGCGGCATACCGATCCCCATAACGGGCATTCAGGTATGCTTCCGCCATCTGTGACCTGCCTGCATTGTGGTTGCAGACAAAGAGAATGTCCTGTGTCATGACTGTATTATTCACTCCATTCAGGGTTTGGTGTCAGTCTCTGAATCAATTTCCGTATCCGCTGGTCCAACGACGCCAAAGAACGGGTCAATATGCACAATCACATCCACCACACCCTCTACCTCCGTCATCATCCGTTGCCGCACCAGTTTGCCAATGAGATACCCCTCACGAACCGTGATATCCGGAGCGACCACCACATGCAGATCACAGAATATCTCACCTGCCTTGCCGCGGCAACGGAAATCATGGTAGCTGATCACCCCTTCCGTTGTCTTTAGAACCGCATCGACACTATCGTAATCTATCGGAGCTGAGGCATCTGCAAGGACTTCCAGCGCCTCATAGAGTATTTTCACCCCCATCCGTGCGATGAGAGCGGCGATGAGGAGTGCAATGATGGCATCGGCGACCGGGTACCCCAGACAGATGAAAAGAAACCCAACAAGGACGGAGAGTGAAACTAAGATGTCACTTGCGGTGTGCTGCGAATCTGCGAGCAGGAACGAACTTTCCTCTTCTTTCCCCACGCGACGCTCATAGAGAGCGACAACAATATTCACGCAGATAGTCCCCACCATCACGGCAACCGTGAGCGGGGTTATCTCCGCCACTGCTCCGGAAAAAAACCTCCCAAAACCCTCATATCCGACAACAGCGGCGGTGATAAGAAGGAGTGTCCCTACCACCATCGTCCCGATTGTCTCGAATTTACCATGGCCATATTGGTGACCGGTATCCGGGGGGGCATCGGCGATGGTGATGCTGATCAGGCCCACAACATTTGATACTGAATCAAAAAGGGAATGAAACGCATCGGCGACCATACTGACCGACCCGGCAAGAGCTCCGACAATCCCCTTTGCAATAGAGACAGAGAGGTTCAGGAAAAAGGTCAGAATAAGGGTCTTCTTTACCCGCTGATAGTTCACAGATAAGCAGAATAAATCTGAATCGGCATCTGATAAGACTTTCTTAGGCTACCGTTCAAGGGAGCGTTACAAGAGGAGTGAGGAGATTTCTCGACGCTGTAGTTTAAGCCCCTTGAGAACATTGGTGAGGAAGAAGGTTTCTTGGTGTCCATTAACCGTCCGCGGGTCAGTGGGGATGAACAGATCGGTGATACCTAACACTCACACTCAGCCAGGGTAAAATGCACACTCACAGATCGGCATCCGGAAAGCATTCAGAAATGGCATCCGACAGTATCTGGCGGAGTGTGCGGTATCCGTCCCGTCCATCTGCACCTGCGATGCCGGGGACGGGGATATTCAGGACGACATACTCTCCTGCGAGGGGGATATGGTATGCATTCTCCCGGACGGAGGGGGAAAGAAAGATGACGGTGTCATATACGGTACCCGAACAGGCACCAAGAGACCGCGGGTGATGGGAAGAGAGATCAATTCCTCGTTCCTGCATCACAAAAACCACATTTGGGTCCACCCGAGAAGGGAAGAGACCCGCACTCTCTGCCAGATATCGACTACCTGCTGCGGCATTCAGAATTGCCGCTGCCATCGGAGAGCGAACCGAGTTGTATGTGCAGACAAAAAGGACACGGTGCAATTCAGAAGATATCACAATAACCAAAAAAGGAACTATTATTCAGAGAGCGCACCGATGCGGCCCATCGCCTCTTTCAGTCGCTCCAGAGACGCCGCATAGGAGAGGCGAACCCATCCCGGTGTGCCAAAGGCGGTTCCCGGCGTTACTGCCACATGAGCGTTCTTAAGCCACTCACCGGCTACCGCCATATCGTCTCCACCCGTCTTCACGTAGGCATAGAAAGCGCCTTCTGCGGGCGCAGTCTCATAGCCCATCGCCTGCAGGGCGCCCATGATGTATTTGCGGCGGATATCAAACTCCCGTCGCATATCCTCAATGCACTGCTGGTCACCGGTGAGGGCGGCAAGCGCTCCGTGCATCGCAAAGGTGGCGGGGTGACTTATCGTGTGCTGCTGCACTTTGATCATCTGCTTTGCAAGCGGTTCAGGTGCTGAGGCATACCCGATACGCCAGCCGGTCATTGCATAGGCTTTGGAGAAACCGTTCACCGTGATCGTCCGGTCTGCCATGCCGTCAAACGATCCGATAGAGACATGCGTCTTTTCGTAGATGAGCTTCTCGTATATCTCATCTGAAAGGACAAAGCAGTCATTGTCAATCGCCGCATCCGCGATAAGCCGGAGCGACGCGTCATTCATCACTGCACCGGAGGGATTGGACGGGCTGTTACAGATGATCATCTTCGTCTTCGGGGTGATGACCTCAAGGAGACGGTCGTCCACCTGAAAGTCCGTTTCGCGAACACTGCAGTGAACCGCGGTCCCGCCCGCAAGCTGGACACAGGGCTCGTAGCTGACCCATGAGGGATCGATGATAACGACCTCGTCACCGGGGTTCATCACGGCCTCCATCGCCTCATAGATTGAGTTCTTCGCTCCACAGGCAACAACGACCTGACCCGGGGTGCAGGGAATGTGATTCTCGGTCTTTAGTTTTTCAGCGATAGCCTCCCGGAGTGCGGGAATGCCGGGAGACGGGGCATAGTGGGTCTCTCCCCGTTCAAGGGCGTCAATACATGCCCGGGTGATATGAGCGGGGGTTGGGAAGTCAGGCTCCCCAATCGACAAAACGATGACATCGATACCTGCCGCCCGCATCTGTGCTGCCCGGTCAGAAATCTCTATTGTTGCAGACGGTGCGATACCGACCACTTTCCGGGAGAGTGTTTTCATGCTAATCGCTGGACGAGTTTGATCGCCGATTCAACCGCACGGCGGGCGTAATCAATTCTCTCGGATGCCTCAAGACGGGTCATACCCGGCCCTGAGATGCCGAGGGTTACCGGTTTGTTGTATTCAAGGGAGAGGTCAATGATCTTTCGGGCGGCGTGCTGCACAACGATCTCATCATGCTGGGTAGCGCCCTCAATCACACAACCAATGGTGATAACCGCATCGATATCCTTGTTTAAAAGCAGCTTCTTGATTGCAAGCGGCATGTCATATGCACCAGGAACATAGAACTTCTCCGTCACTTCTGCGCCAAGGAACTTTGCATGTTCTTCGGCTTCAATTTCCATCATATAGGTCAGGTCGCGGTTGAATTCTGCGACGACAAATCCGAGTTTAATTACCATGGTCTCATCTGCTCCGTATCGTATAATTCAGATAGATAGAGATTGGCAGTTATCCCATAAAAGTGATGCTTCCCGAAAGTGGATCTTCACGGTGTCACAGGCTGAAAAGGAACTGCCCCCTGAATCGAAGCAGACGCAATAATTGTCCTCCTTTTCAGATAATTGCGTCAAAACGTCCGATATTAGGGGATACGCATTGGACCTATTGACCCGTGGCAGAAAAACCTGATGCAAAAAAAGTATTAATGGCGGGCAGGACCTGCGTCCTCAAATCCCTGGCGCTGACCTGTGCCTGCTTCTTTGATAAGGGCCTCAGGATAAAGGATCAGTTTTACCGCATTCTCTGCATGCTCCCGGGCCCGCCGTTCAGCAAGCCAGGCAAGCTCCTTGTCATCTTTTGCCTCATCCTCGTGGACAAAGACCTCGATGATGTGATGATTGGTCATTAGCTGGCAGTGAATCAGTCCCTGAGAAGCCTCATGTGCGCAGAGACGGTCTTTCTCTTTACCGCCCGGCATTCCAAGAGCCATGACGATGTCACAGCCCCGCTCTTCAATAAGGATCTTTGCAGCGACCGGGAGGTCTTTGACACCAGTAACCGTGTAGCGCTCGATGGAAACAGATGCATGACGCCTGAGCTCATCCACCGCGGCAGCGCCCATGTTTACGCGGGCGAATGTGGTGTCACAGACTCCGACTTTCATGCAAACAGCACCTCACAGGCGGCAGAGACTCCGTCGCCTTTGAGAGAGTATCCTGCTTTTTTGAATGAGCCCTGCACCATTGCAAGAACCGCAAGAATTTCAGGAGCACCGATGGCGCCCATGGTGCCGATCCGGAAGATCTTGCCACTTATATGATCCTGCCCGCCGGAAACCTCGATACCAAGGTCTTTGATCTTGCCGCGTATGGCGGCAGCGGTGATGCCCTCAGGGTAGCAGATCGCGGTTGCGGTGTTGGAGTAGGCGTGAAGCGCATCGGTCTTTGCAAAGAGGGAGAGACCCCATACGTCTGCGGCTGTCCGGACAGCATCTGCCATCTGGCGGTGGCGGGCAATCCGGGCTTCCATGCCTTCCTCAAGAACAATCGCGCATGCCTCACGCAGAGCAAGATAGAGCGGGACGGCAGGCGTGAAGGGGGTCTGATTTTTGGCCGCGCTCTTGCGGTATGCCGGAAGGTCAAAGTAGAATGGCGGGTTTTTGCACTGCAACTCCCATGCTTTCGGGGAGACTGAGAGTGCAGCAAGACCCGCAGGTGCAGCAAGACACTTCTGTGAACCGGTGATTGCCACATCCACACCCCACTTGTCGACATATACTTTATCAGCACCGATGGAGGTGATTCCGTCCATAATAAAGAGTGCGCCGTGCTTCTTTGCAAGGCGCCCTACCTCTTCTGCAGGGTTCAGAATGGCGGCTGAGGTCTCGTTGTGGACAAGGGTAACTACCTCTGCGCCTTGTTCGAGTTCCTTTTCCAGTGCATCCAGAGGCAGAGGGGTGCCCCAGTCTGAGGCAAGTGCCACAGGGTCACCGTAGCGTTTGCTCACTTCATAGAGACGTTCACCAAACTTGCCATTCACGAGACATGCAACCCGCCTGCCCTGACAGAAATTTGATATGGCGGCTTCCATCCCGGCGGTCCCTGAACCACTGATGGTCAAAAGATCGTTTTTGGTACAGAAGATCTCTTTGAGCATCGCTGTTGTCTCTTGTATGACCAGCTCAAACTCTGCGCCGCGGTGGTTCATTGCCTGACGTGCCATCGCAAACCGTACCCGTTCCGGCATCGGGACCGGACCGGGCATCAAAAGAAGTGATTCATTTTGCATATTGATCAGTGTAATCATTTTTGGTGGTTATGCCATATGGAGGTTATGCAAGATGGGTGCCTCACATGCCAGATACAGGCATTACATCTCCACCTCCGACGCTCTCGGGTTCGGACAAACGGGAGGGAAATGCCCACCTCAGGGCACCTCATCACACACCGTATAGCCCCCGTATATTGATGCGAGACCAGCAATTCCAGGAGATAATGCCCAATCTGGTCCCCCCTTATTTTGCGCATCTATTTTTCTTTTCGGGATCCTAACATCAATCTCTTTATGCAGATACTTCGATACACTCTCATAATGGTAGATGTGGCAGTAATTGCCGGCTCGGCATCAGATACAGAAATTGTAAGCAAAGCAACACGTGTACTCGAAGAAGAGGGCATAT
>JAAYIO010000128.1 GCA_012523385.1 Methanomicrobiales archaeon | reverse complement strand
TCAGGTCTATCTCCACAAGATCGCCTGCTGCATGCAGGAATACCATCCCCTCACCTGATAAGTGCTGGAGAATGAACCCTTCACCGCCGAAGAAGGTGGCACCCAAACGCTTCTGGAATGCAATATCTAATTTTACGCCTTCTTCAGCGCAGAGAAATGCATCTTTCTGTGCAATGAACTCTTTTTGGGTAATGTCTAAGGCTACGACCTTTCCCGGACAGTTACCTCCGAACGAGACCAGACCCGGACCGCCGGTAGTGGTAAAATGCGTCGTCATGAAGGATTCGCCTGCAAGGGTTCGTTTGAGGCCACCTAAAAGTCCGCCCTGAAGTTTTGCATCCATTTTAACGTTGCCGCTCATATAAACCAAGGCACCAGCCTCGGCGAAGGCCATCTCGCCGGGCTGTATTTCCAATGTGACAAACTGGAGGTTATCTCCGGTCAGCGTGTATTTCATACTGTTCTATTGCGTAAAATTGGTAAAAAAAGGTATTGCATACATCCCCTTCCAAAGTGAGGGATGTGTAAATTGAAATCTCAGGTATGGGTGTGCGTGTGTGTGTGGGTGTGAGTATGGCCCATTTCAAGGCGTTTTGTATGCCCGTTGGTGGGGACCACTACCGGATGCCCTGCAACAGTTTCCACATGAACCGGCAGGCCGTAGACTTCTTCGATGACCTCGGGCATGATGATCTCAGGGCCCCCTGCCTTGTATATCGTCCCGTTTTTCAAAAGAATAAACCGATCTGAGAACCGGATAGCAAGATTGATGTCATGCATGGTCATGACCGCAGATACGTCGTGGCCCTTCACAACTCCCTGTATCATGGAGAGGATATCGATCTGATTTTTTAAGTCCAGACTGCTTGTCGGTTCATCGAGAAGCAGAAGCCGTGGTTCCTGCACAAGGGCACGGGCAATACTCACCTTCTGGAGTTCCCCGCCGCTCATCTCATCAGTGTAGCGCAGAGCGAGTGGTTCAAGTTCCAACATTCGAATCGCAGATTCAACAATCTTTAAGTCGGTATCCGAAACATTCCAGCCCATATGTGGCCGACGGCCGAGGAGAATGGCATCAAAGACGGTGAGACGTGCCTTTTCGCACTGCTGTGCCACGTATCCGATGCGTCGTGCCACCTCCATACGTGAGAGAGAAAGAATATTGTCTTCGCCTACAAGGATAGCGCCGGCCTTCGGTGCAAGAATCGCATTGATACAGCGTAGAAGTGTGGTCTTTCCGACCCCGTTTGGCCCAAGAATTGAGACTACTTCTCCCGGTTGTACTTCAAAGGATACGTCATGCAGCACATCGGAACTGCGGTAGGTAAATGCAACACCATTAATGTTTAGAATCATCGTGAACGCCCCCGGACAATGAGATACAGGAATATTGGAGCTCCCATGAATGCGGTGAGGATGGCAACCGGCAGGATATGCGGTGCAAGTATCAGACGGGCGGCGGTGTCGGATACGAGGAGCAGGAGTGCTCCGGCGACACAGGTTCCGGGGATCAGGTAGCGGTGGTCGTCACCGATTAACCGGCGCACCATGTGCGGACATACGAGGCCCACAAATCCGATAATTCCCAGAAATGCCACAATTACTGCGGTGACAAATGAGGCCACAAGCATTCCAACAATGCGTTCGAGACCGACGTTTACTCCCAGTCCCTTTGCGGTCTCATCACCGGCATCAATGGCATTGTAGTCCCAGCGTTTCATTACGAAATAGAGAGTTGCCAGAGCGACAACAATGGTCATTATAGTGAGTTCATTCCATCCAGCCCTTGCCACATCACCGAATGTCCAGAAGACGACTGCGGCCAGTTGTACGTCGCTTGCAAAATACTGCAGAAACATTGTCCCTGCGGTAAAAAGTGAGCCAATGGCAACACCGGCGAGTACCATTACCTCAGGCGATGAAGCCCGGATACGTGAAATGCCTATGATGATGCCGGTTGCAATGAGGCAGAAGAGGAAGGCAAAGACGGTGGTAATATGCGGATTGTTAATGGCAATCGCGTCAGCACCGCTACTACGCATGGTGCCCGTCCCAAGAATGATGACTGAGAATGCTGCACCGAATGCGGCGGCGTGGGAGATACCCAGAGTAAATGGTGAACCAAGTGGGTTTCTCAAAACGGACTGCATCCCAGCACCGGCAATCGCAAGTCCGACACCCGCCACTATCGCGGTAAGCGCCTGTGGTAGTCGGATATTCCAGATGATACGGTCAAAGAGCGGATCAGGTGCCATTCCGGTGAGTGTCCCGATAACTGATCGAATGGGAATGTCTACTGCACCGACTGCAATGGAGATCACAAGCATCACCAGAAGTGCCAGAACACCTACTCCGATCACGGCCACCTTACGCCGGGTGTAGGTAATGTAGCCTTCCGGTATTTTGCCGTCATGAAAATGCATTCGAGCACCTCTTGATAGCTGGAAGAGAGAACTGAACAAAAAAACCGGTGTTCTCTCGTACTGGGTTTAAGAAAAAAGATGGTTGGGTCATTTCAGATTAATCCGTTTGAATGCCTGATTGCTAAAGAGATTGTCCTTCTGATTAAAGACCGGTTCACCCACAAGGAATGAGTATATTTCATCTGCTTTCTTTTCAGGGTCAACGTCAGAAAATTCATCTGGGTAGAGCACGGTGCCAATGTAGTAGGCATCTGCCATTACTGAACCCTGGTTTGCGGAATACCAGTTATACGGCAGCACACCGTAGACCTTGCCTGCCTTCACGGCAGTCATCGCAGCGTATGAGGGGTCATCTGTCAGTTCATCAATTGCTGAGGGCGTGGTCTGGAGGGTGGAAAGATCCACAAAGATGATCTCCGGGTCAAAGGAGATGATCTTTTCCTTTGCAATGTTGGCGTGGTCCGTCATGGGGCCTTCAGCGAGCCCACGGGCGTTGATAAATTCGAATGGCGGATAATTAGGCTGTGTTGATTGGAATCCATGCGGTCCGGCATGGGCGATGCCGCCGACAAACACCGTTTTACGGTCTTTATCTGCGACCCCTGCGGTTCTCTCATGAAGGTCTGTTGTCAGCGTGTCAAAGTAGGTGATCACTGCTTCGGCACGATCTCCGTTGCCCATGACATTACCTATCAGACGTAACGACTGATCCATCAACGCTCGTTCATTGTTTAGGTTACCATACTGGAGGGCAACCACCGGAATTCCGGTCTTCTGCTGCAGTTGGTCAGCAACAGATGCCTCTGTGCACTGGGTCTTGAATATGACCTGAGGGTTGCAGAGGACAATCTTCTCGGGGTCGTCGTTTCCACGGAATTCACCTATCAGCGGCATGGAGGAGAATTGTGGGTTTGCAATGGCATACGGCCGTGCATCAAAGATATTATCTTTAATCTCAATGTCATCTACTCCGACAACAGAATCCTCTCCCTGCATATAGGTGAGGTAGCGCAGGCAACCGGGGCCGGAACAGACAACCCGCTCAGGGGACACGGGGACACTCACCGTTCTGCCCATTCCATCGGTGATGGTCTTCATGCCAGTGGAGGTATCGTCCCCTGCGGGGGATGACGGGGTACTGGTGCAGCCCGCACAAAGGGCCACAGCGATAATCAGGCCACATACCGCAGCCATAAACAGTCCTGAGAATTTCATATGATCACGTCACACTATTCTCAATATGCGTAGCATCAATAGAAGAAGGTTGTGAATTTATTCATACTTAATTTTACTAATATATTATTCATGTGATTTATCTGAGGATAATATATGGGTGGATGCTATTGAGATTCGGCAGTAAATGCAAAAAAAGGTAAAATAAGAGAGTATTTCGATTAACCTCAGATTGTGGTACAACCTAATATAAACTATTTATATGGTGATGGCACTTTTTATGGGTTTATAGAAATCCTCAAGAGATATTTACGAAGCTCTTTTCGACAGATATGTATCCGGTCCTCTATGCAACATGACACCGATGGCGCCATCCATGGAAAAATTGACTCATCTATATATAGTTCTACGAAAGGTAATCCTGTGCGAATCATTATGGCAGTACATGACGCCGGCACACCGGCACCCGGGTTTTGTCTTCCGAATAAAGACAATACCGAAATCTGTTTGAGCATGTTTAACGAAAAATGGGTCGTCCTCTATTTCTATCCCAAGGACAACACCCCTGGATGTACAATCGAGGCAAAGGACTTCAATGAAGAACTGGAAGAATTTTCCCAGCTTAATGCAAAGGTCATTGGGATCAGTGCTGATTCCTGCACAAGCCATGCGAAGTTCGCCGACAAACACGACCTGAAGCTGATCCTTCTCTCTGATGAATCGCACAAGGTTATAGAAAAATACGGAGCATGGCAGCCAAAAAAGATCTTTGGCCGGGAAATATTGGGTGTTGTCAGGATGACCTACCTCATCGGTCCGGATGGAATCATCCGTGAAGTCTGGCCGAAAGTGCGGGTGACGGGTCATGTGGCAGATGTAAAAAAGCGGTTGGAAGAGCTGCAGGCTGCATCCGGGTGAGGTATTTGGTTCAGTCAGTATTCCTACTTTTTTTTGGAAAAGGATGGATAGGTAGGAGGTCAGTAATTCATTCCGTACGAATGGTCTACATCAAAGGTGAACCCTGAAAATTATTCTGTTGGAAGTTTTCATTCATTCGAATAGCAGATCATAATTTGTGACGACTGGTTAATGCGAGAGATCACCATTCTGTCTTTGCCATTCTTTTCACATAGATAAAATCTGTATCATCCGCTTGGAAGTATGGAGTTTTGCGGAGAGACTGACGTTTTACGGTTTCAAGGAGATGATAAGAAAACGACCCGTGCCGGAGTAGCCTTGAGAAGTCTTCTCTGCTCCTTTTCTGTAGAAAAAAATGCAGTTGTTCAGGTTTCTGATCTGCGAATCAGTCGCAGAACCCCGTATCGTTCATCCTTGCTGTGCTACCGTGTAAGCATCATACATTGAGTAAAGCCATACAATAAGATAGAGCGGAATTGTTATAATCGTGAACCAGAAGAATGCAAAGATTCCTGCTGCAACAAAGAGCAGAATTGCTTTCAGAAACTGTCCGGTATAAAATTGTCCCAGACCGGGAATAAAGAAGGACAATATCAATCCTAACAAGGGAGATGCCATATGATACAGGGTTCTTTCCCCAAACGATAAATATACTGTTTTGTGGAGGGGGTGAGCAAGAATTTATCGAATTTTTACGATGTAAAATCGGCAAAAGGCATAAACTTCTCATTCTCCAATATCTCAGGGTGAAAGCAGACCACAGATACAGATCCGCATTTCTTCGTGCATGCATCACCGCACTTATCATCTTATCCCTTGTTTTTACTGCGGGATGCCTCCAGACTGAATCGTTACCACCCTCTGGAAATGATGACGCCGTAGCAGATGCAGAGATGTTACAGATTCTCAGCACACTTCAGGGTGAGATTAATTCCCGGTTGTTTACAATGGACAAGGCCGTGGCAGAAACGGCATCGGAACTCTCAGATGTGGGTCTTGACGCCACATGTGCCTGCAATTATGTGCCTCTGACAACCCTCCTCTACGCCGACCCCTCCGGGAAGACCGTGATCACCGTGGGGAAGGACGGTACCGTCCTCTCAGGACTTCCGGCAACAAAGACTAGCACTATCATAGGGAAGAATCTTGGGAACCAGCCGGTCATTCACCAGCTTTTTGCCACCCGACAGGCTTTGATGAGTGACGTCATACCGCTCGAACAGGGCGGTTATGCCTCTGTCATTGAGTACCCCGTTTTCACCGACGATGACTGTTTGATTGGACTCGTGAGTCTTGCGTTTGCAACGGATGAAATCATCCGTCAGTATGCCGTCCCCGCGGTGGCGGGCACCCCATATACCATCATGGCAGTCCGGGAAGACGGGCACATCCTCTATAATGCTGATCCAAAGAAGATCGGTAAAGAGATTTTCGCCGAATCTTTGCATGGGGCAAGTCCAGAAAAATCTGACATTGCACGTCGTTTTGCCGATGAGTGGTCGGGATATGGGACTTATACCTGCGAGGACACCGCCCTTGGCAGAATCGTGCAAAAAGAGGCATACTGGATCACCATTGGGATGCATGGCACCGAGTGGCGATTGATCATAATTCGGGAAACTGGAATTTCCAGGCAGTGAAAGGAGTGTTTCTCATAAAAATACTCAATTTCATCCGATACAGCCGGTTTTACCATCGCGACAATGGCATGCAAGGCAGTGTATATCACTATTAATCAGTTTTCTCACCAGTCCACGTGCACCTTTTTTTCATCGTAGAGCAGATTACGGATAAATACCCCTGAATATTTTTCCGTTTTTCATTCAGCATTCATTAAAGAGAGACAAAAGGACGCTTCTTATCCCATCTGAACTGGATCACCTGCATTTCTTATCCTATACAGAGCATTGATACCCGAAAACATATAATATGATAATTGTGCCGGAACAACGGACAGTTCAGAAATCCCAACGGAAAGATGAATCCGCCGTAGTGGAACCTATAGGAGTCCTTCTTATGGTCGGTCTTGTCGCATTGGCAGGTCTGATCGTTGGTGTTGTCTGGTTCGGTGCCTTTGAAGGCATGCTCACAGAGCCAGCCCTTTTTACAGGAACAGCGACTGCATACAATATCGAAGGCAAAGATTCTGTTCAGGGCATTAAAATCATATCCAAGGGAGGAGATGTCCTTTCCTTTCAGGACAAAGCCGGGGGAAAGCCTGCATATATTACGCTGATACGGCCGGATGGAAATCGTGCGGTACTTACCTATGGCACTGGAACAGACAAATTCAGCCCGGGTGATACGCTTTATATCAGCACACTATCCCGAAATAATGCTACCTATCAACTCACCAAAGAACAACCCGCTTCTAAAGGAGCCCTTGAAAACGGGACCTGGAGAGTCATAATCACTGATGGCACTCTGGATGTCCCTCTTCTGTCCGTTAGTGTTTTGATCACCGGAGATGTAGTTGAAGGAAATCCTGGATTTAGTGTGGAAAGCTGGGTTAAATGGAACAAAATCCCTGCACCTGAATCCAACAATGAAAAATGGGCCACTATTGTTGTGAAAGGTGACAGCGATGCGAATCGTGCATACCATCTGCAGCACAACATGGACAATTCACGTTTTGAGTTTGCTGCAGCGACTAGCAATAAAGGAAGTAATGTCCAATCATCCACGTCTCCCCAGAAAGATATATGGTACCACGTCGTCGGTATTTATGACCAGAACGAGGGTAAAATTGCGATTTATGTCAATGGCACCATGGAGAAATCTAATACGAATATGGAAAAGGACGGCCTTCGTTCTTCAGTAGGTTCGTACCAGGTTGGTAAACCGGATGGGATCTTTTATAATAATAACATTGGTACCCGACGATTTGACGGCACCATCAGTGGCCTGGAAATATATGGACGGAGACTGACCGATGCTGAGATTGTTGCCCATGCTACGGCAGGTCACCCTTAATCTCCCAAAGAAAGAAAATAGTACCGCGTGAACAATCGCATGGACAGACAGATCGGGATCATCGGGACGGGGAGCATGGGGGGTATGCTCATCCGCTCATTTATCAAAGGTGGTGCAGTCACTCCCCAAAATATCTCTGCTGCAAACCGGACACCGGACGCACTGAATGCAATTGCCGCAGAAACCGGAATAACCCCGGCTGAAAACAACCGTGCCCTTGTAAGGAATGCGGATTTTATCATCCTCTGTGTCCGGCAACCGGACGTAGCGGCGGTCATGGAGGAGGTAGCAGATATTTTGACTGAAGAGAAACTGCTCATATCCGTGGCATCGGATGTGTGTCTGAGCACACTTGAAGCCCTGACCCCCGCACGGGTGACACGGGTGATCCCCTCACTTCCCGCAGAACAGCTGAAGGGTGTCTCACTCATCGTATTTTCTGAGCGGATTACACCGGCTGACCGCGAAGAGATTACCTCTCTCTTTGGAGCCATCAGCACCCCGTTTGTTATTTCGGAACCGGATATTGAGTCCTATACCACGCTCACCAGCTGTGCCCCCGCATTCTTTGCGGCGATGCTCCGTGAATTTGTTGCATCCGCAGTCCGGATGACCGGGGTTTCCGCAGATGATGCCGAACAACTAGCACGTGAGACATTCATTGGCACCGCTTCATTGCTGGATATACCCGGAACAACGTGTGAAGATATCATCAGCCGGGTGGCTACCCCCGGAGGCATAACAGAAGTCGGGGTGGAGGTTTTATCCCGTGCTTTCCCTCCGTTGTGCGATGATTTGTTTGCAGCGACTGAGAGAAAACATGCATCATTCCGGGCACCATCTTCGGAAGAATAATCTTCGAAAGGTCGCTTCGACCCCTTGACCTCTTGACCCCTTTGGAAGGCAGACAACAGACAGCAGAACCTGTGGAATAATACCGCATGAACTCAAAAGACTACTATCCCACTAGATATGACATCAAAAGATAGTGCCATCGGCAACGGCAACGCCGAAACAGACAGCGCCCAATATGCCGCCCAATATACCGTCATCATCATCGGAGGCGGCCCGGCCGGACTTTTCTGTGCCATTCGTGCCGCAGGAAACAACCCACGTATTCTTGTCCTCGAGAAGATGCCTTCCTGCGGAAGAAAACTCTGCATCACGGGAGCAGGTCGGTGTAATCTCACCCATACTGGAACAATGGCTGAATTTACGACACATTACGGAGACGGAGGGAAATTTCTCCGCCCTGCCCTGATGAACTTCACCAGTGCTGACCTGCTGGCATTTTTTAAAGATCGTGGCCTCTCTTTTGTCCCTGACGAAAACGGCAAATATTTTCCCACAGAAGGAAACGCAAAGGATGTCCTTTCCATCCTCCTTGCAGAATGCGACCGTGCAGGGGTTGAGATCCGATGCGAAGAGACAATCGGGGCAATCGAACATACCGACGGTATTTTCTCCGTCAAAACAGCGAATGACTTATATACTACAGACCATGTCGTGCTTGCAACCGGCGGGGCCTCATACCCGGTGACCGGATCAACGGGAGACGGATACGCACTCGCGGGCAAGCTGGGGCTGCCGGTCACCGCAACAGGCCCGGCACTCGCTGCCATCATTATGCGGGATTATCCTTTCCGTGATTTAACCGGCATCTCATTCGATAATGTCCCTCTCTCCCTGTATCGGGACAACAAAAAAATTCGTGAGGTCACTGGGGACATCATCCTCACGGTAACCGGCATCTCTGGCCCCGGTGCACTGCATATGTCACGGTATGTGCTTCCCGGAGATAGTCTGCACGTGGGATTTGTGGTCGGTGGGGATGAAGAGGGTGCCCGACAAAAACTTACTGAGGCTATCGCAGACGGAAAAAACCGGCAGGTAAAGACGGTTCTCTCTGAAATTGAGATACCCGTTCGGTTTCTCCTCAGTCTGCTTGAACTCTCCGGCATCCCGCGAGATGCCACCTGTGCTCATCTCACCAAACCTGATCGAAACACTCTCATCAGAAATCTCACAGACTTTCCGTTTACCGTGGCAGGGACGGAGGGGTATGCAACAGCGATGGTGACCCGTGGCGGGGTGGCACGCGATGCCATCCGGCAAAAGACCATGGAAGCAAAAACCGTGCCAGGGCTCTTTTGCATCGGAGAGGTGGCAGACATTGATGGTGACACTGGTGGTTATAATCTGCAGGCGGCCTTTTCAACCGCTGCACTCGCGGCAGATGCCATAAAATTAAAGTTAATCGGCAGGAACCAATAATTAAAGAGACCATTAGGTTCGATAATCATTATTCTCGTCGCAGAACAATTCCCATTTAGCATTCCTTCAACTGCAAAGGAGTGAATATTTCGTTCAATTAAAAAAAGGGAAATGGCAGTGAAACCCGCCAATTCCTTTTCACCCCGGATTGATTTTACCGGGCACAACAAACTTAATACCGTTTTCTCTGGGGTCTTTCATTCTTTGGGCAGTCATACCCAAGAGCTTTCCCGCCGGTAAGTCTCGCGCCACCGATGGACTTTCCTACCATCCCATCGATGACCTGTTTTGCCTTATCCTGAGGAACTTCTAAGAGGGAATACGTGTCAAAGATATTGATGGCACCTATCTCATTGCCGGTAATGCCGGTTTCTCCGGTGATTGCACCAACAATATCTTTTGGCCGGATACGGTCTTCCCTGCCGAGGTTCACGCAAAGCTGAACAACACCAGAATGGCCGCCAGAGTGATCCGCCTGAATCACGGAGGTCTCATCCGAATCAGAACCGGTATCCAGTTTCATCTTCAGCAGTGCTGCGGCAACATCAAGGGAGGTGTAACCGTCGACCATAATCTGCTCGACCATCTCCACATATTTTTCATTGTCGCCATTATCGGAGCTCTCTTTGATCTTATCTATCAGATTGCGCATCCGGGTCCGCTCAACATCCCGTGCAGTGGGGAGGGGAATGGGGGTGATCTTGATGTGTGCATACTTCTGGATGGACCGGAGGTTGTAGATCTCTTTTGGGCCGACAAAGGTAATTGCGCGTCCTTCTCGTCCTGCCCGTGCTGTCCGTCCGATACGGTGCACATAGTACTCCACATCCTGCGGAACATCGAAGTTGATGACAAGATCCACATCGTCCACATCAATGCCACGTGCTGCAACATCTGTTGCAATGAGTACATCAATTGCGCCCTTTCTGAACTTTGCCATCACGCGGTCACGCTGAACCTGTTTCATGTCGCCATGAAGCGCTTCTGCGAAGTAACCCCGTGTCTGAAGCTGACTCAACAGTTCATCCACCGCACGCTTGGTATTACAGAAGACCAGAGCGAGCTCAGGGTCGTACATCTCGAGGATGCGGCAGAGCACTTCGTTCTTTTCCCGGTTGCGCACTTCAAGGTAGAGCTGCTCAATCTGTGGGACGGTCAGTTCACGGTGCTGAACACGCACAAACTCGGGGTTCTTCTGGAACCGGCGTGATATCTCCTTAATTGGGTCCGGAATGGTTGCAGAGAATAGCACAGTCTGTCGCTCTTTTGGAGTCTCTGCGAGGATTTTCTCAATATCCTCTCTGAATCCCATGTCAAGCATCTGGTCGGCCTCATCCAGAACCACCATTTTGATGTGGCTCAGGGAGAGTGTCCCGCGGTCAAGGTGATCCAGCACACGTCCTGGGGTGCCGACAACAATCTGCACACCAACTTTCAATGCCCTGAACTGACGTTCAATTGGCTGGCCGCCATAGACTGGAAGAATGTGGACATTCTTCATGTATTTTGCCAGCAGGTTGAACTCCTCAGCTGTTTGTATCGTTAGTTCACGAGTCGGTGAAAGTACGATAATCTGTGTCTGTTTAGAGTCCAGGTCAACAGCCTGAAGTGCTGGGACGGCGAATGCTGCGGTCTTTCCAGTACCGGTCTGCGCCTGTCCGGTCACATCTCTTCCTTCAAGTATGAAGGGTATTGCCTGCACCTGAATCGGTGTGGGCTCTTCGAATCCCATATCTTCTATTGCTTTGATAATTTCCGTTGATATGGGAAATGTCGAGAAGCGAAAAAAATTTTCCATTGAGTTATTATGTGCCCCAGTACTTCATTATATATCGTATTGGGGTGCTGTCTATGTGTCCCAAAATAACAAATTTTTCTGAAATCCTGCTCTCGGTTGTATTTCAGTTGTATGATCGGCGAAATCGCCGCAAACAAAACAAAACGGTTAATTCCCTTTATGAAGCTTAATTAAAAATTCCTAAATGCCGGAATCAATGATTCATGTCTCAAGTGGACTGAGATTTGGAATGAACCGCGCGAATTCTCATGACATTGTCATGACTCCGCGTAGCACCCACCCATGCTGGTATATTACTCATCACATGATATCTGCCTGATCTTTTTTATGCGTTAATACCTGACAACCAGGTTCAGGCATTCCATCCACATTATGCCTGATTACAATGGTTATGTCAGAAATAACGTGATATTCTCTCTGAGGGAGGTTGACCGGGCGGCTTTTTCTTATGCCGCTGCCACCATATATTTATTTTAACTCTGCGATTAGGGTTATGAAGGAGCACACTGACTACATCATCGATGCGATTGAGGGCATCCATTCCACCTCCGGGGGTGGACTAATCCTGAATCAGGGAGGGTTCAGATACAAATGAAAGAAGATATCGGATATACCGTTCGACGCAATCAAATGGTTGATCAGCAGATTGCTGCCCGAGGCGTGTCAGACCCTGCGGTTCTCGATGCCATGCGCCGCGTGCCCCGCCACCTTTTTGTTCCTGAATCTCTAAAGGATGACGCCTACGACGACTGCCCGCTTCCTATTGGATATGGTGCCACCATATCTCAGCCCTATATCGTGGGATTGATGACTGCTTTGATTGAGCCGAAACCCGGCGACAGGGTTCTGGAGGTCGGGGCGGGGTCTGGATATCAGGCGGCGATACTTGGTCTGATCGGCTGCCGTGTCACAGCGATTGAACGAATTCCCGAACTTGCACATCTTGCGCAAACGAACCTGAAACAGGCCGGCGTGGAAGGTGTCACTATCATGGTTGGGGACGGGACAGCACTATCAGGGAGTGAGGGCCCTTTTAATGCCATCATCACCACCGCTGCAGCACCAGATGTCCCTCCCTCATTAGTGGCACTGCTTGCTGAAGGCGGCAGAATGGTGCTTCCGGTTGGAGACCGTGATATGCAGGTCCTGACCTGTATCCATAAAACTGGAACCAAACTAACCGTCTCACATCATGGTGCTGTGCGATTTGTCCCCCTGATTGGTGCACAAGGGTGGTCTCCGGTTTGATGAAGAACAAGAATTGAATCGCATATTGATATCACGAGCGAAATTGTCATAAATAGGTGTTTTCATCCCTGATTACTTTAAACATTCCGCGCAGGATCGGGATGACGCAAAAATCTCATGACCTGTCTATTTCTCTCTGAATAAGGCCCCGAATAAAGAAAATAAAAAAATCATAGCTTTTCTAGGTGAGGGAATAGATATCCATGTCTGCTATGTACCTTGTCCGAATGTCGACCATATGGATTGATTGAGAAGAACAAGGCAGATCAGGCGAATAAATGCACCATTTTTGTCATGGATGACCTTTTTATTAGAGTAAGGCACATATATATAAAAGGAGTGAATTTTCTGGCGAACGAAAATAGAAAAAAAAGTGGGCCGGTTGAAGAGCCTGCAATAGTACGGGTTAAACTGCCCAGTAAAAGAAACAGGGAGATGTTTGCAGAAGCTGATTTGATGCTTGGTGCAAACCATATTAGGGTGCGCTGTTTTGACGGAATTACCCGGACCGGACGCATTAAAGGGAAGATCAAAAAGCGGGTCTGGATTCGTGAAGGCGACGTTTTAATTGTCGTGCCATGGTCATTCCAGGACGAGAAGTGCGATATCATATACCGGTACACCCGGCCACAGCGGGAGTGGCTGCAGCGCAATAAATATCTCTGAATAGACACCATTCCGGATGGAACCCGGTGTTTTACCTAATTATTTTTTGGTAACACCTCTTATTCGACCATGTATATAGTGACGGTTATAGATTCATAGTAAGGATTTACCACTTGAAACGCCATTCATCAGGCCCTTTTTGACTTAGTTAAATTCTCACCGTAAACAAGAAAAATAGCAAAGAACCGATATTCAAATGTGGATATGATCATCCTTCCCTCTGGTCGAGAATAATTGGGTTCCTATTCTTTCATCCCGGGATAAACTGGTCACAAACTCGAGAATATTCAATTCTTTCCTTATCGGATGATGGTACCAGAAGAATCCCCAGACATATTCCCGTAGAGTGGTTCATTTCCCTTTCTGATTCTGCCGAAACCATGGTTTCCGTGGTTTCCGGTAGAGGTGGGGAATGTCCCCTCCCTTCGCAGAGCGGACATCTGCGATGGTGTAGAAAGCAGTTGGGTTGAAC
>JAAYIO010000127.1 GCA_012523385.1 Methanomicrobiales archaeon | reverse complement strand
CGTGTAGACTGGTCAAAAGTGGTACCTGAGGCATACATTGTCCTCAATCCGGCGTCATCTGTTGCGAAAGTTACCGGTGCTGTGTGTGACATCTCAGCCGCAGATGTCGCCGCGTACGCCGAAGTGGCAGACCAGTACTTCTCATTCCCCGTGGTATATATCGAATATTCAGGGACTTTTGGCGACCCAAAAGTGGTAGCTGCAGCAGCAAAGGCAATCTCTGACGCCCGTCTCTTCTATGGGGGCGGCATCAATAATGCAGAGAAAGCTGCTGAGATGGGAAAATATGCTGACACCATTGTTGTCGGCAATGCCGTCTATGATGACGGTGTATCTGCTTTAAAGGCAACCGTGAAAGCAGTCAACTGAGACAAAAGAGAAAGCATGCCAGAGGTCGAAATAGTCCTTGTAGAACCCCTGTATGAAGGGAATATCGGATTCACTGCACGGGTGATGAAGAACTTTGGGTTCACCCGCCTTGTTCTCATCAACCCACCGGAGATGAGTATTGAGGCAACTGCCCGCGCCTCTCATGCAAAAGACGTGCTGGAATCGGCAGTCATTCTAACATCACTCGATGACGTGATTGCTGAGTCCAATATGCTTGTCGGAACAACCGGCGAACTCTCAAAGACGATATCCCATGCCATGCGCATGCCCTATTATACCCCCGGCGAACTGCGGGATATTGTTGCGCCTGTTGACGGCAGAATATCCATTCTCTTTGGCAGAGAGAACTG
This sequence comes from Methanomicrobiales archaeon, assembly GCA_012523385.1. Taxonomy (GTDB): domain Archaea; phylum Halobacteriota; class Methanomicrobia; order Methanomicrobiales; family Methanomicrobiaceae; genus Methanogenium. The sequence goes on along the minus strand of JAAYIO010000127.1, from coordinate 3,013 downwards.
GGGGCTCTCCAATGATGAGATTCGGTTGTGTGATGTAATCTGCACCATTCCCACATCACCGGTGTACCCGATTGTAAACATATCTCATGCGGTGGGCATTGTATGCTACGAGCTTGCACACCTTCCGCGGGGCGAGTACATCACCGCTTCACGGTGTGAGATGGATGCACTCTATGAGCATATCGATGGATTTCTGGACCTAATTGAATACCGTGAGCATAAGCAGACAAATACGATGACAATGATGCGCCGAATCTTTGGGCGCACCCTCCTTACCGGACGGGAAGTGAGCATCCTCCATGGGATCATCCGCCGTGCCGAATGGCACATTAATGGTGGAGAAACCATGGAGAATGAAGATTTAGCCGCAGAAATTGAGTGACATAGTTACCGACCGGATATGGCACTTGCCACAGGTTCATCTCGATACCATAAATACTGCTCACAACCCATTTTCTATCAGGTATTATGATTCTCGTTGACTGGCAAATACAGAACCGCATTGAGCGGGGATTTATAAAGATCGACCCGTTTGATCCAAAGTTTATTCAGCCAAATTCTATTGACATCCGACTGGGTGATCATTTTGTATGGTATGAAGACTCTGATGACGTTATCGACCCGTATGATCAGGATTCAGTTATCTCTCACGTAGACGAGAAGCATGCTGATTACATCGATGTTCCGCCTGGTATGTTCCTTTTGGCAGAGACCCATGAGTCCATCACACTCCCTGATGACATCGTGGCAACCATCGAGGGGAAATCAAGCATTGCGCGTCTGGGTATTGCCCTGCATCAAACCGGCGGATGGATCGATGCCGGATTTGCCGGGACGATAACGCTTGAGATATCAAATGCAAACCGCCGTCCGGTTCGCCTCTATGCAGGAATGCCTATCGGTCAGCTTGTTTTTTATGCAACAGAACGAGCGGAGAAGCCGTACAGTTCAAAAGCGGATGCAAAATATCTCAACCAGCGGCAGGCAACGCTCTCACGTTACCATAAAAATATCCGCTGAACCGGGTACTGGGAATCCATACCCTAATTACCGAACAGATCAAAACGCTAATCGCGATTTATATACAGAGGAGTATCTACCATGCGAATTTTGCTGATTCATTCCGACCAGATATCATATGAAGCCCTGAAAAAGACACCGGTAGCAGAAGAAACCCTTGTGCTGACCGACGGACTTGAAGAGGCACTGACAGCGTTCTGTGCTGTTGAAGCGTTGGACGAAGAGAACATCCCGGGCGTTGCGGCAAAGACCGCAGCGGAGATCCTTGATGCGGCCCAGAAACTCGGCACGAAAAACATCATGATCTATCCGTATGCCCACCTCTCCAATGATCTCTCATCGCCTAAAGCGGCGGTTCAGGCACTGACCATAATCGAGGAGATCTGTTCTCAGGCAGAAGGGATGACCGTCAAACGTGCACCCTTTGGCTGGTACAAGGCATTCACCCTCTCCTGCAAGGGTCACCCCCTCTCTGAACTCTCCCGGACAATTACGCCAGAAGATGCAGAAGAGAAGGCAGAGAAGAAGAAGGTCACTCATACCTTTTTTGTCATGACCACTGAGGGCGTCCGGGAAGAACCCGCAAAGTATGCAGATAACACGCCATTTGGGAAACTGGTAGCCAAAGAAACCGGAACTGCGGCTGAAGTATCCGGCGACTCTATTCACTGCGAACTGATGCGGGCAAAGGAGCTCGTTGATTACGAGCCTCTTTCTGACGTCGGAAACCACCGCTGGATGCCCCGGGGAAAGATCATGCGTGACCTCTTAAGCGATTATGTCCTCGGACTGGTGCTCGACTATGGCGGCATGCCGGTTGAGACGCCAGTCATGTATGACCTTGACAACCCCGCAATAAACGAACATGCGGGCAAGTTCGGGGAACGCCAGTACCGATTCAAATCAGGCAACCGTAACATGATGCTCCGGTTTGCCGCCTGTTTCGGGATGTTCTCTATCATGCACGACATGCACATCTCACCAAACACGCTCCCGATGAAGATGTACGAACTTTCCACCTACTCCTTCCGTCACGAGCAGAAGGGTGAGTGTATCGGTCTGAAACGTCTGCGCGCATTTACGATGCCGGATATGCACTCTCTCTGCCTTGATATGGATCAAACACTCTCCTGCTTTGAAGAGCAGATGATGATGGGCTGGCAGACCGGTCGTGATTTTGAGATTCCGCTTGCAGGTGTCTTCCGCTGCACTGAAGGGTTCTACGAAGAGCACGAAGAGTGGGTTAAAAGCCTCGTGGAGATGTCCGGTGTACCGATGCTCATTGAACTCCTTTCTGACCGCGTGCATTACTGGGTGGCAAAGGTTGACCTTGCAGCGATTGACGGACAGGGACGTCCCATAGAGAATCCAACGGTTCAGATTGATGTGGAATCCTCAGAACGCTTTGATATCAAATACTTCACCGATGAAGGGCCCGTCCACCCACCCATCATTCACTGTTCACCAACCGGCTCGATTGAGCGGGTCATATGTGCCCTTCTGGAGAAGACCGCAACGCAGGATGTTGCGATGTTTCCGGTATGGCTCTCACCGACACAGGCACGTATCGTGCCCGTGGCAGAGCGCCACATCCCCTACGCCACCGAGGTCTGTGACATCCTGACAAAGGCAGGCATCCGCTGTGACGTTGACGACCGTGAAGAGTCAGTCGGTAAGAAGGTCCGGGAAGCAGGTATGGACTGGGTGCCATACGTGGCAATCGTCGGTGATGCCGAAGCTGAGTCCGGCAAACTCACGGTGACCATACGAAAGGAGTCACAACCAAAGGTACCTCACAAGGAAGAGATGACACCGGAAGCACTTATAGAGAAGATTTCCGCAGTGACGGCAGGTATGCCTACACGAAAAATCTACACACCAAAGAATCTCTCGATGAAACCGCGCTTTATCTGAAATAACCCCAATTTTTTATCACTTTTTTAGAAATCTGCTTTGATGGATGCATCTCGCCAGTGAAAGCACAGCTTTCTCG
>JAAYIO010000126.1 GCA_012523385.1 Methanomicrobiales archaeon | reverse complement strand
TTCCAGTACGAGTCATACGCAATCAGACCGGGCCGGTCTACCGGGAGGTCATCTGGGACAATCTCCCGCATACTCCGTGAAAGCGTCTTTAATATCTCGCGTTTCTCAACGATGGTGACCTGTTCAAAGGTATCAATATAGTCGGGATGGACCGGAAAGAGCCTGACAAACTCATCCATCCGCTCGTTCATATCGCCATAATATTCTGCAAAAGGTGTCAGATATTCCCGTATTTTTACCATCTGGTCTGCGTTCTTCTTTAACAGACGCTGGGCCACAACATATTTGACGTCATTGCGGGCGATATGCACCTGTTCAAATCGATCCTTTACTCGTCTGATACTATCGGTAGCAAACGAGAAGCTGTCATTATCAAATATAGCCTCCTGAACACCGGCAATGAACCGGAACCGCAGGGATTTCGAGGCCTCACCAATCTCCCGCAGGAAGTTTAAGTCAAGGATCAGCTGCTGCGATTTTCTCGTCCGCAGGTAGTCGAGGAGTTCGTCGATGACAAAGAGGAGGCCCTTATCAGGATATTTCTGGTGGAATGCCGCCATCATCTCTTCAAACGCCCGGATGTGGTTTGGGATGGTGTCAGCAGGAGGGAAGGCATAGGCAATTCCCGCACGTCTTAGATATTCTTCCAGTTCACCCGTGATAATATCACGAAGAGACATCTCGGTGGATCCTATCTCCCCGCGTATCACCTCAAATTTACCGGCAATTCTCTCTGCTGATCTTGCAACCTCGGGATTTGAGATTTCATCCAAAAGCGATGCGTCCTCTGCCACAGAAGATATGACAGACATCAAATGGGATTTACCGGTACCGTAATTCCCAACAACAAGGAGACCCATGTTGTCTGCCGGTTCATCAAACTGTAGCTGGGGAACCACAACTGTCGTAAGCCGTTCTGCCATCTCATCTGAGATTACATACGTCTTAACCAAGTGCCGTGCGGTTGCTTTTACCTCTGAGTCAACGAGTTTTATGACCGATTCAATCGGTTCAAAAGAGATTACATCCTGATACTTCATTTTTTCACCAAATTTTATATTATTCTGTCAGGCAGCCGTCCGGATGAAACACGGACAGCCCGTGCGTGTTGTATGTCCGATACTCCCGGTGGGCAGGTTGTGCATACACAAGCGTTTCATTCTCAACAGTCCCGTTCCACGTCGTTACAATACACCGTTCCCGTGAAAGCTGTTGCAGCAGTTTCAGGGGGTCGATTTTGAGATCGGTATCAAAGAGAATCTCAGTGTTGTCGAAAAGAGCGGTTTCATTATCCGGGTACCTGGTGTCAACGATCTCTTCCAGGAGTCTGGCACCCTTTCGCATGCGCTCGTTTCGGGTTAACTCAAGGAGTGCTTTTGACAATTCCAGATTGACATTCAGAATCTCTCTTCCGGTTTCTCTTCCGAGTTTTCGGAGAAGGGCGGTCTTGCCGCTCCCGGTAGGGCCTGCGATCAGAATGAGACGGTAATAATCATTCGCTGACTCTTCAATCTTTCTGAGAATGTCTGGTATCATTCTTTTTTCACCCTCGATAATAAAAATGTGTAATTAATGCTTTCTGTTGAATATATGATTTATGTTATATTTACGGGCATTGATGGGGATGTGTTTTCAAACGGATGGATGCATACCCTTGCTGTGATAGCAGGTACCATGGTACACTGAAAGCTTTGGTGGTCAGGATGCCGGGGAAGGAAGGCACCTTTCTCTGCTGATGGTTAGTTTTCATTTTTTCATCTTCTTTATTAGCATTTTTCCGTGTGTAAATGGCAAATTATAGCCATAAATGCCTCTATCAGGCTAATTCTGCGTGAATGTATGATCCATGTGTTTATTTTCATCGATGTTGGATTCACAGAGAGACAGCCATGTTCCTCTGCAATGAACGGGCATGCTGTGTGTTCCCCCGGATCCGTGAAAAGTACCTTTGGTATATGTACATTTATCTATATATTGTAGTTCTTTAGAAGAATAAGCATCAATATGAGCTTTGTCTTGAGCCTCTATCTTTTCATTTTTGAGGTGAAAATTTAATAAAAAGATGAAAACATTGGTATCAGGATTGATGTGGTGACAGAAGGGATCTACACAGGCATACCAAAGAACATGTCTGGATTGAGTATGTTTCTCTCTGGATAATTGAATAAAAAAACGTCATTACCGGATATTCTGGGAGGTGTGCCTTATGATATATTGATGCGGCATGATGATGGAGGACGGCATGAATACATTTGTTATAAAAAATGAATACTATGTATGCTGTAAAAGATGCGTGTACGTAGTTCATGAATAGTAGATGAGGGCTGATGCAAATCATGAATGAGGAAAGGCTAAATAAATCCGTCTTTGAAAGGATCATTTCAGTTCTGAAAAAACATAATGCAGAGAGAATCGCACTATTTGGTTCATATGCCCGGGGAGAGGAAACAGAGAAGAGTGATATCGATATTTTGGTCCGTTTTACATTCCCAAAAAGCCTGCTTGAACTGGTTAGAATAGAAGACGAGTTGAAATCTGTTCTCAACAAAAATGGTGATCTGATCACGGAAAAATCGGTAAGCCCCTATCTAACAGATTCTATTCATCGCGATGAACTGGTGATATATGGGAAATGACCTGCGAACCGAACCCTCCTCTTTTTGTCGCACCGTAGGAAGATATCTCACGAAACCATTCTCACAAAATCCATAAACCCCTCAACCCCAACCTCTCCTCTCGCATACGCCTCATGCCACCCTTCCGGAACCGGATACTCCCGATAGAGCTCCTCGCGTCTGGCCTCCAGCAGCAGCGGTTCTCTCTCCATGAACCGAGCCGCAGAGACCACATTCCCCCCTGCCTCCTCTGAAAGCTTCTCTGCCCACCGGCACCCGGTATGGGATCGCAGGACATGGTGGTCGAGGATGAGGGTGCCACAACATTCCGCAACACTGAGGGCGTTTGTCCATGCTTCAGTACGTTCTTTTTCGGTCAGACGCAGGAGGTAAAGCGGCGGCCCCGACGCCAGGACCATATCCGGTTCCCACTCACGGATGATCGCGACTGCCTCCCGGTTGAGCATCTTGATGTCGGATGCATGGACAAATGTTTGGTTTTCGTCCTTGATGCAGGTCATCATCACCCTCCCAAGGTGGGATCGTGGTGAACCGTGGGGGACAGGTGTCGAGAAGGTGAGGAGTCCGTCAGTGGTGCCTTCTGCCTCGGGGAGTGTCCGGGCAAGGTGGTTTCCGATTGCCTCCCGGCGGCGGAGGGATTTAAAGGAGAGATAATCAGAACCCCTGCACCAGAGCCGGGTGTGATGCAGAGCTGGAATCCGGCTGAGCGAGAGCTGATAGGGGTTTGCATCCGCAAGCGGGACGTGGTCCCCGTGATAATGGCTGAACACAATGTCTGTTGCTTCAGAAACGGCGGTGATGATCCGTTCCCGGACAACGGCGCCCACCGCTACCTGACAGGGATGAG
>JAAYIO010000125.1 GCA_012523385.1 Methanomicrobiales archaeon | reverse complement strand
TTCTGGATGGGCGCGGTCAGGATGGTGGGGCCGCTTAAGATGGCAACTTCTGATTGTGCTGATTGAATAAGCTCAATCGCCCGGCTGCCGACATTATCCGCACCGTGGATGCTCCAGATTATCTCCTGACGTTCTGAACGATTCATGCTGACTCGTTCTTCATAGATGGCAGAAAGCTCCATTTTTACCTCAGCAGAGTGCTTCGTGATGTGCGCGATGAGTCCGTCAATGGCCTCATCGGGGGGGGTTGCCGCAAAGTGTTTCGGGGATGTGGTAGAGATATTGACGAGTTGTTTTTTGCTGAGTTTTTCAAGAACGGGATAGACAGATGCCCGGGGCACTCCGGAAATCTCGTGTATTTCCGTTGCCGTCGCGCCGTCGACCTGAAGGAGTGCGATATAGACGAGCCTTTCATATTTTGTCAGGCCGAGGGATTTCAGGTGTTCCTGTATCATTGAGGTGTGGGTGGCGGTCTTAGGCATTGGCATAAGAATATATAATGAGAATGCAGATAAATGTTGTTACAAATACAACAACAGTGGTAATATGAATATTTCGCGGACGGCAATTATAGGAATTGCCCTCATCGTGTGCCTTTGTGCACCGGTGATGGCAGCAGAGAAAGTGATCTCCGGACCACCGGACCTGCGTGTCAGTATCGAGGGTAGTAACGAATATTATCCCGATACTATGATAACGATCCCGGTAAAAATAGAGAACACCGGGACTATTGACTTCTCCTCACAGAATCTGCAGAATGTGGCCCGTGAGGATCGGCCAAACACCGCAAAGAATGTGGTCGTATCACTCGGCACGGGGAATGCCCCTGTATCGGTCAAGACCAGTGGACAGCTGGTGGGTGACATCAAAGGCGGTGCTCGGGTGCAGACACCATTTTCGGTAAGAATCAATGATGGTGCGCCTGCAGGAACCTACGTTTTGCCAGTCACTTTGGAATACACCTACCTGTATTTCATAAATGAGTTCAGCAATGACGCGCTGAAGTATGAATACCGAACGGTAATAAAAACCCTCTCAGTCGAGATTGTCATCAAGCCGGATGTGCAGGTCACGGTGCTTTCCGCAGATGTCGCTGAACTCAATGCCGGCACGGAAGGTCATATGACTGTTTCAGTAAAAAATGACGGGCATGACACCGGACAGCAGGCGACACTTGTCATCTCATCTGTCCCCGGAAGCCCGGTTAAACCGACCGACGGGAGTTACTATATTGGTGAGTTCTCACCCGGCGAGACGGTGACAGCGGACTTCAAGGTTGCCGCATCAAAGGATGCCTCTGGTTCATCCTATCCCATGAATATTGCTGTTACCTATGAGAACAGTGAAGGAGACCGGGTCACCTCAAAACCGGTGACTATTGGTGTCCCCGTTGGAAAGAAAATAACCTTTGAGGTAGTTTCTGAGGCATTTATGATGTATCGGGCTGAGAAAGGCACGATTGAAGTAGTCTATAAAAACACCGGCGGTGCTATTGCCTATGATGCCACTTCCCGTATCAGTGCGGTAGACCCGTTTACCAGTAATGATGACACTGCATATCTCGGTGATATGGCACCCGGTGAGACGGCAACTGCCTACTATCGGGTCGATGTATCTGATGATGCCACCATCAAGAACTATGGACTGGATACTGAGATACGCTACAAGGATTCCCTAAAAAATAGTATTATATCGGACCCGATGAAGGCTGAAGTGACCATCCAGAGCAGAAGCGGCATTGGGACGCTCCTCACCAACCCCATCGTACTCACGGTTCTGGTGTTTATCATCCTTGGTGCAGGGTACTATCTATATCAACGGCGGAAACAGAATTAATTATAATGGAACTGTACCGGGACATCGTTCTGCCTGAACCGCAGATACGAACAATAGGCCAGATGCGTCCGGTCCTTGCTGATGCAGGGTGCAGTGCATCCGGCCCCCTCTATTTTATGTACCGGAACCTTGCCCGCACGGCAGAAGAACGGGAATGGCTGACCGCCAACAGGATTCGGTTTGATTGTACGGTTATTCCTCCGATGAGCGTATGCGGGGAATTTGTAAAGACCAAAGGCCATTTTCATCCTGCAACGCCGGATGGTACGGGTTATCCTGAACTGTATCAGGTGCTCTCAGGTCAGGCGGAATACCTGATCCAGACACGGGATGCAAGAGATGTATGTCTCATACGGGCAGGGCCCGGCGATGCCGTCCTCGTCCCGCCGGGATACGGACATGTCACTATCAATTCGGCAGATACTGAGCTCTGCATGGTAAATCTTGTCTCAGATGATTTTGTAAGTGAATATGGGGCGTATGAAGAACACCGCGGGGCAGCATACTATCACTACACCAATGGGTGGAAGAAAAACCCACGGTATCCCGATGCAGGCGTTCTCAGGATACGGGATGCCCCGGAATTTCCTGAGGCAGGCATCATCCATGGCAGACAGATATACGACCTTATCGGCAGCGACTCCCTTGGTTACCTGAATCATCCCGGGGACTATGCGGCACTCTTTCGTGCATTAAAATAGTTGATTACAGGATCTCCATCAGATTTGGCGGGTTCATGCGTTTGTGCATGGACGCCTGCACTTTTCCGAGGATGAGTTCTTGCTGTGCATTTGACGCTGTCCAGTTGTTTGCCTCAAGAGAGATGAGTGCGCTGTCGATTTCTGCATAGGTAAATCCAATATCTGCCTCATCACTCTGGCCCGGCCAGAGTCCTGCGGAAGGCACTTTTTTTATGATGGTATCCGAAACGCCGACCTCTTCTGCCAGGGCATAGACACGGGTCTTGTAGCAGTGCAGAATCGGTTGGATGTCTGCTGCATTGTCGCCGTGTTTGGTAGAGTAACCGAGCATGTATTCCGAGCGGTTGGAGGTTCCACAGACGAGATAGTGCAGACGGTTTGCATGGTAATAGAGCGTTGCCATGCGGATGCGGGCCATCAGGTTGCCGCTAAGATAGGGACTCTTCTCAAAATCCTCCATCCCCGCGAATGCACTGAGCATCGGTTCAATCGATATTGTTTTGAAAGGGATGTCAAATGCGGCGCAGAGGTCTGCCCCGTCTTTCTGGTCAGCGTCTGAGGTGACTGAGGAAGGAAGGGAGATGCCCAGCACTCGTTCACCGCCCACTGCACGTGCACAGAATGCTGCAGCGAGGGCGGAGTCAACACCTCCGCTGATGCCCACAACAAATCCTTTGGCCCCGGAGGACCAGAGCGTGTGGCGTATCATATGTTCAATTCTTTCACATTCGCAGCCTATCTCACATTTTTGTTTCATTTCAGACTCCTATGGAGCTTCATTCTTCCTTACGTGCTTCACATCATCGAGGATTGTACAGGTCCGGCAGGTTCCGAATGCCGGTTCGCCGCATCTTGGGCAGATCTCCAACTCTCCACGTGGCCCGGTGCCCCGCCCCTGCAGGTTTTGCCCGAGTCCTTGAACCGCGTATTTCGTGGCAGGATGCAGCCAATTGTATTCATTTAAGAGTCGGCGTACATCTTTCCGGAGGGCGTTATGGGCATACGGACACCCCTTGTCTGCAAGCGGGCCGACGGGCAGATGGGCGTAGAGGGCGACCTCACGCTCTGGGATGGTTGCAAAGGGGCGTATCCGTGGAATCATCCCTTGGTTATCCCGCTGGGTCATGGTGAGGCGTTCGGTATCTCCCCGGAGAACGTTCATCATCACGGACTGTGCCTCGTCATCGAGATTAAATCCGAATGCAAGTTTCGTGCACCCGGCTTCCCGTGCAACGCGGTTTAGCACTCTTCGGCGCAAAACGCCGCAGAATGAACAGGAACGACGGTCGTCCCCCTGCCTTGTCACAATGTTGTCAAGCGTTATGCCATATTCATCAGCAAAGGAAGTAGTATGCCATGGCACTCCGTAACGTTCGATAATTTTCTTTATGTCCGATTTGTTACGGTAACCTGCGATGCCCTCGTCGATGGTGATGGCAAGGATGGTGATGTCCGGGCGATTGCCAAAGGTTTTCGTGAGAAAATGCAGAAGAGAGGTGGAATCCTTTCCGCCGGAGAGGGCTACACCTATCGTATCGCCGTGCTCCACCCAACGGTGTTTGCGTATCTCCCGTTTTACCCGGGACTCAACGCTCTCGGTGAAGTGTTCACTGCAGAGGTGCATTCCTGAGTACCGCTGGTATATGATCGCCTCCCGGCGGCATTTTGAACAATTCATGAGGGTTTCAATCAAAGATATATCATCTCTCATGTTTAATGGATACTACAATAATGTCTATCTCTGCTGACGATGTGCGTGACCTTCACCGTTTCGAGATCAAGATCCTGCTCGCTCTGGAACGGCTGATGAAAGACTACCGCTGGGTGCCGGAGGATGTGCTTCGTCGCCAAACGAAGCTTTCTGAGTCTGAACTGGCCTATCGCCTCGGGCACCTGATGCAGCGAAATATGGTGAAGAGTAGTGCGGTGCCCTATAAGGGCTACCAGATGGTCTTTACGGGATTTGACGCCCTCGCGTTGCAGGGTGCGGTGCGCAAAGGGTCGGTGACCTCACTTGGGTCTCTCATCGGTGTCGGAAAAGAAGCGACGGTCTATGAAGCGATGGGCATGGGGGTCGTTGCCCTGAAATTTCACCGGATTGGACAGCAGTCGTTCCAGACCGTCCGCCGATCACGGACCTATATGCCGCAGTACAAGCATTTTCCGTGGATATTTGCCTCCTCCTTCTCTGCGCAGCAGGAGTACGAAGCCCTGATGGCCCTACACGCAGACGTGTCGGTGCCGGTGCCGGTAGACATCAACCGCAACCTTGTCGTGATGACGTTTATCCACGGGGTGCCTATCGTGCAGGCGACCCTTGAGAATCCTGATGATGTCTTTGCGGATGTGGTGCAGAACGTTGCCAAAGCCTATCATCTCGGCTATATTCACGGGGATCTCTCGGAGTTTAATATCATGGTGGACGGAAAGGGTGTATGGCTGATTGACTGGCCGCAGTGGACTGACCCCTCACATCCCACGGCCGAAGATATTCTGCTCCGCGATATCACCAATATCTGTACTCACTTTTCCCGGAAATACCGGGTCGATGCGCCGGTGGAGGAGACACTTGCGCAGGTGGTCGGGTGAAGGTATTTGGCATCGATATCATCCATGGCTCAGTACGATCCCGGGGCGAGAGACCCCGTTTTGCTCTGGTAATCCGTGAGGGTGGCCAGGAATCAGAGATTGCTGAGGTCTCGTTATTCCGCCTGCTTCGCCGTATCGCGCGTGAAAAACCGGATATTCTCACCGTTGACTCGGTGCAGGAGATTGCCGTTGACCAACAGGCCCTTTTTTTGTTTCTCCAGTCTCTGCCCCCACAGACGATGCTGGTGCAGTCCACCGGAGGAGAGAAGCAACAGTCCCTGCCCCGGGTAGCCGCCCGCTACAATATTAAGTTCAACCGTTTTGACCCATACGCAGAGGCCCGTGCATCAGCGGTGATCGCTGAACTCGGCGGCGGTGCAGAGGTGGTGGCCTTTGAGAATACGACTGATGTCATTGTTTCCCGGGGTCGTTCGCTGGGAAAAGGGGGGTGGAGTCAGAACCGTTATGCAAGGAAGGTGCATGGGGCAGTGCGTCAGAAGTCTCGTGATGTGGAAGCAACGTTGCATGAGAACGGGCTTTCATACACCAAAGATGAGATGAAAGCGTTTGGTGGTCTTAGCCGGGTGCATTTTGTGGTTGCTTCCCCGCGGGAGGATGTCCCTGTCACCACTGTCCGGTCAGCAGATGTGCAGGTGAAGGTGGCAGGACGCCGTCTTGATCGCATCCGCTACCGGATTCGGGGAGATGAACAACGGTATCTCTTCGTGGGCATCGACCCGGGGACGACGGTAGGAATAGCTGCCGTGACGCTGGACGGAGAACCGGTGCTGGTCAAAAGTTCCCGGACAATGGCGATGTCGGATGTGATTGAGGCGCTCTATACCGCAGGACGACCACTGGTCGTTGCCACCGATGTGCACCCGATGCCCGCCTCAGTTGAACGCATCCGCCGCGCCTTCTCGGCAATTGGGTTTACGCCGAAGGCAGATCGGACTGTGGAGGAGAAGAAGGTTCTCTGCGGTGAGATTCCTTATGGGAATGACCATGAACGTGACTCTCTCTCAGCAGCAATGGACGCCTTCCGTGCCTATCAGCCGAAGTTTCGCATTATCGCTAAGCGGATGCCACCCGGATATGACATGGATGACGTCCGGGCAGGTGTCATCCGGGGACTCTCTCTCGAGCAGATCCTCGGGAAGAACGTGCCTGCCACAGCACCGGAGGCGGAGGGGGAAGGGGAAGAAGAAAGTGTTCCTGCACTCGGTCCACGTGACGACCGCATGCTGCAGCTCGACGGGATGGTGAAATCTCTGCGGGGGCATGTCGCTGACCTGCAGGAAGAAGGAAAGGCAAAGGATCAGGAGATTACCCGCCTGAAAGCGCTTTTGGACCGTGAACGGACAAAAGAGAGTCAGACTCTGCACAAGGAGACTGAGATCACAAAACTCGATGCCATCATCGCAAATCAAAAGAAGAAGCTCCGGCGGGAGGAACGGCAAACAAAACAGCTGAAAAAGCAGGTGGACCGACTCCGTCGTCTGTCAACCAGTCAGGCCGGCGACGACCGTCTGCTGGTGAAAGCGGCCGAATCCCTTTCCCGTGATGCAATCCGTGGAATTGAGAACAATTTCGGGATTGCAGAGGGCGACATCATCGCGGTGAAGACGACTGCAGGGTGGGGAACGACGGTGCTTGATACCCTCGCTGAATTTCAGATCCGGGCGCTTATCGGTGGCGGCAATGGCCGCCTTAAAGACGCCTGCCTAGAACGGGGAATTGTGTTCCTTGATGCAAAAGGGATGGTTCTCGACATCCGCGGTCCGGTTGGAAGTGCTGATGCCGCCCGCGTTGTGGCGGCAGAGGAAGCGTGGCAAAAAGATGCCGCCGCCTATGAAAGGGGGAAGAAGTCAGAGATGATTGAATCAATATTCAAGGATTACCGGGCAGAACGAAAACGTGAGGTGAAACGCGATGGATGACCGGGCACTGGTGCAGATGATCCGCGGCATTATCGGGACAGATGCAACGGATGACGACTGTGCCGTCATTGAAAACGGGGAGGATTATCTCGTGATGTCGACTGATATGATCCACGAGAAAACTGATTTTCCAAAGGGGATGACGGATTATGAATGTGGTTGGATGGCAGCAGCGGTCACGCTCTCAGATATTGCTGCGATGGGGGCAACCCCTCTGGCCCTGCTTCTGGCAACCGGTGTTGACCGTGCAGACCGCGTAGAGGCGATCATTCGCGGTGCAGACGCATGCTGCCGTGCCTATGACTGTCGTCTCATGGGCGGCGATCTCGACGCCCACGCGGAGTGTACGCTGGTCTCGACCGGCCTTGGCCGGGTCTCCCGCGACTGTCTGGTGCGGCGGCGGGGTGCACAGCCCGGCAATATTGTGGCCGTAACCGGGACTCCCGGGCAGGCGCAGGCGGGGCTCGACGGGTATCCGGCCCACTGGCAGGCACTCGTGACCCCCCGACCTGGGGTATTTGAGGGGCAGGTTCTCGGGCGTGCCGGTGCGACTGCCATGATGGATGTCTCTGACGGACTTGCGATATCCCTGCACGATCTTGCTGAGGCATCCGGGGTGCGGATGGATGTGACTGGCGCGGTTATTCCCCGACCCGAAGGGGTGTCATATGAGGATGCAACCCGGTATGCTCTCTTCGGTGGTGGGGATTTTGGTCTCTTATTCACTTGTCCCGCCGATCTGTTCCCGATCGCCGGTGTGGATGCGACATGCATCGGTCATGTGTCTACGGGAGAAGGGGTGTTTATGGACGGGAAACCATTAAAAAAAGCTGGATATGCGCATTCCTGGGAATAGGTCAGAACCCAAAGCACCTTAATGCGTAACTCTCTAATAATTTTAAGAACAATTTTCAATAAAATTCAGGATCCATCAATGAATATCTCCGACAACGTAAAAAATCCAAAACTGCTCCTATTTGCCATCGCTATCGCATCGTTTATGAGTTCACTCGATAGTTGTATCGTGAATATTGCTCTGCCAACATTATCAGTCGCCTTTGATGTCTCCACCGGTCTTGTCTCATGGGTCGTGACGATCTACCTCCTTGTCCTCACGAGCTCGCTCATGATATTCGGGAAGCTTTCAGATCGAATTGGGTTTCGCCGTATTTTTCTCGTTGGGTTCCTGGTTTTTGTCTTAGGGTCTCTCTTCTGTGCCCTTTCCCCGACATTTATTATGCTGGTCATCTCCCGTGCTATTCAGGCAG
>JAAYIO010000124.1 GCA_012523385.1 Methanomicrobiales archaeon | reverse complement strand
TCCGTCCCAGCATCCAATACGGCGTGCGCGGTGGGTAACAGCACCACACTCCTCGATACCCAGCGCATGGGACTCATCCCGTGTCATCTCCGTTCCAAAAGGACCTTCGCTAACCCGTGTTGGATATGCCTTGAATACGACGATCACATCATCGATGCGGGTCGGGCCGACACCATTGTCAGCCGCAATCTGAGACGCTGAGGTGTCCTTAGAGGTGACATAGGGATATGTTCCGTAGTACAGAGAGATACCGAACCCCTGTGTTCCTTCCAGAAGAACCGACTCACCTCTGTCCAGCGCATCGTTGATCTCCTGTGCGGTATCAATGATGTATGTAGCAAGTTCGGGCACGTTCTTTGCCTGCGTTGCAACCCGCTGCACCCGGTCGACATTCGCAGGTCCGCACCCGGTTCCGGTGGAGCCAATGGTCTTGGAGAGATATTCATTAGCGCGATCCTGCTCAATATGCTTCTCTTCAATAATAGAGCAGCGCCCGTCGATGAAGATCCGGCCCTCAACCCCGACATAGGCTATTTCCTGTTTCAGTACCCGCGGGTCGACCATCACACCTGTGCCGATAAAGAGACGTGCATCCGGGAAGACAAACCCTGATGGAATCATCCGTACCCCGTACTCCTTTTCTCCGACCTTTACCGTATGGCCGGCATTCGGACCGACTCCACCCCGGGAGATAATGGACGGTTTGTCCTTATGGGCAACGTGGGCAACGATTTTGCCCTTACCCTCATCTCCGAAAAACCCACCGACAATGATTGTGCAGCTCATTATTCAATCAAATACTCATTGGAATAGTAAGGTCATAAACCTTACAATTGAATCCGGACAATTGCCTCGGTCAATGAATTACATAGATTTTCCAGTGGAAATGAAGGGGTAGAGGCGGATCGAAATTCTTTATCTATGCCAACAGGATATGTCAGATTACCGAGCCTGCACCACCTCTCCGGGCCATCATTCAGATGCACGGAACCATACAGAATTGTCTGACACCAAAAATAGGATTGGGCATTATATCTCCGTCCTGCAGACCGAACCAGGACTCTCCGGTTCCAGTGGAAATGAAGGGGTTCAATTCAGATCCTGCCCCTCGCTCATAACTCAATTAAACAGGAATTTTCCATGGAGAAAAAATGAGATTTTTACGGAGGGTTGCCAGATTAAAGAGTCGCAATAAATGCTTCAATCCTCTGTACGGCTTCACGAAGGTCATCTCGGGAAACCGCATAAGCACAGCGAAGGTGCCCCTCACCCGATGCCCCGAAGACACTTCCCGGCACTACTGCAACATGCTGTTCTTTTAAAAGTCGTTCTGCAAATTCAACATCAGAGATGCCAAATTCCTGAATAGAGGGGAAGGCATAAAACGCCCCGCGAGGGAGGTGACATTTGAGCCCGATGCGATTTAATCCCCGGACAAAGAGGTTGCGGCGCATCTGATACTCGGTGACCATCTCTTCCCGGTTCCAGTCAGCATTCTTTAGAGCACCAATCGCTGCATACTGACTCATGGTCGGGGCAGAGAGCATCACGTACTGGTGAATTTTAAGCGTGGCGTCACAGAGTTCTTTCGGGGCGCAGAGATATGCAACCCGCCACCCGGTCATGGCATATGCCTTCGAGAACCCATTGACGAGAATCGTGCGTTCCTGCATACCATCTGCCTGAACCGCACTCGTCATCTCACCGTCATAGGTCATCTCGGTGTATATTTCATCAGATATTAAGAGCAGGTCGTGGTCACAGATGACATCGGCGATGCCACGGTAGTCCTCTCGTGACATCACAGCACCGGACGGATTGTTGGGGAAATTACAGATGATTGCCTTTGACTTCGGGGTAATCTTTTCCATCAGCGCTTCCGGTGTTAACCGGAATTCATCCTCCATCAGGCATGGAACCGGCACCGGAATGCCGTCAGAAAGCGTGACCCCGGGAGAGTATGATACATACGAGGGTTCTGCAATGAGAATCTCATCGCCTGGATCTGTTATCGCCCGGATGGCGATGTCAAGGGCTTCAGATGCACCGGTGGTGATGAGTATCTCTTTATCCGGGTGGTAATGCACGCCAAACCGCTTTGCAAGGTAGCGTGACGTTTCAATACGCAGTTCAGGGAGACCGCGGTTTGAGGTATAAGATGTCTGGCCCTGCTCAACAGAGGCAATCCCTGCTTCGCAGGCAACCCATGGGGTATCAAAGTCGGGTTCACCAACGCCGAGTGAGATGACATCGTCCATCTCCTGTACGATATCAAAGAACCTGCGGATGCCTGAAGGAGGAATCCGTTGAGTTCGCGATGAAATAAAATCTCTCATATTACACCTTAAAATGAGAATGGGAGGCGTTCTGCTTCTTTCCGGTCATATAATACTCTTCCGTTCTCCTTGTAGGTCTTCATGACAAGAATAGTAGAGGTTTCGCGTATCTGTTCCATTGGAGCAACCTGTTCTGAAACAAAACGCGTGATATCCTGAATATTTCTGCCCGTCACCCTGAGTTCAAAATCGTATTCGCCGGTAATGAGGCGCAGGGAACGAACCTGGGGGAACCGGGCAATCCGCTCAGCGACACGGTCATAACCGACGTCACGCTCAGGCGTTACTTTCAGATTCACGGTCGCCGCTGCCACTCCTTCGCCTGCCTTCTCCCAGTCAATACTCGCGCAGTAGCCACGGATGATCTTTTCATCTTCCAGGGAACAGACACGATCCTGCACCTCAGCTTCACTTAGGTCCGTGAGGTCGGCCACCTCACTTACCTCCTGTGTGCTGTCCTCTTCGAGAATGCGAAGGAGCAGCCAGTCTTTGGCGTCCATGATTATTTTCACCTGAATAATGTCTTATAGCGAGATATATCAATCTGATTCAGCCGTTCATCTGAAAAACGGCCTTCTTGCTGAAGAGTATCAAGAATCTTCTTTGTTCCGGCACCAAATCACATCTCTTTTGTCCGCCCATACCGTCCGCGCGAAACAAGTCGTGCTTTAATGACACCAAGCATATCGAGTTCTGAGATGAGGTCGGTGATGCGCCGGTGCGTAAGGACATCAAGGTCCAGCGCCTGTGCGACATCCCGGTAGACCTGAACCACTTCTCCAGAGGTAAAGACCTGTTTGTTCATGCTAGGGAAGAGGAGCATTGCATAGAGCACTGCCTTTGACTGCGTGGGGAGGGTCTTGACACACTCGATGAGACTGTCCGCTTCAATCTTACTCCTCGCCTCACGGACATGCTTTTCTGTGACAAATTCCACATTTTTGCGCTCGGTGAGCGCACCAGAGACCCGCAGAAGATCCAGTGCACGCCGGGCATCGCCATGTTCCTGTGCCGCGAGGGCCGCACAGAGCGGGATCACATTCTCATCGAGAACTCCTTCATTAAATGCGAAATCGGCACGCTGCTGAAGAATATCAACAAGCTGTGGAGCATTATAGGGTGGAAAGACAATCTCCTCCTCAGAAAGAGAGGAGAGCACCCGGTGATCCAGATAGCTCGTAAAGAGCAGATCATTAGAAATACCTACAATACAGACCTTCGCATTCTTGAGTTCGGAATTGATACGCGAGAGGTTGTAGAGTGTTTCGTCACCGGATTTTTTAACCAGTTTATCTATCTCGTCAAGTACAACGATATGGACGCCACCGATTGCTTCAATGAGATTTTTAAGTTCTGAATACACCTGATCGGTCGGCCAACCGGTCATTGGGATGTTGGAGCGAGGCCGGTCAGATGAACGCCCCTCATCATCTTCGAGAAGTGTTGCTATCTGTGCAAAAACCCGGTACTGAGTGTCGATTATTTCGCAGTTGAGATGTACGACATTACACTCCACCCCTACCGAGCCGCAGGCCTTCTCAAGCTCTGCCCCGACGTAACGGACAGATGCAGTCTTTCCTGTTCCGGTCTTTCCATAAATCAGGATATTTGATGGTGTCTCATTCCTGATGGACGGTGCAAGGATGGATGCAATGGTATCCATCTGCTCTTTCCGATGCGGGAGTATCTTTGGGCGATAAGAATGCCTGAGCACTTCTCTGTTTTTAAAAATAGATCGATCCTTGAGATATTTCTGAAAAAGACCTATTGAAGAACTGTGTTCTTCTTCGGTTAGATCCGGTTCCCCTGACCGATCCCCGAATGCTTCAATGGATATGTCATTGCGCTCCCCCATTCGTATCCGTCACCTCCATCTGTGGTATTTCCATTGGATATATGTATGTAGATGGGAGGTATACTAAAAGACTCTGAATTGATTCGCACAGGGAAGATACAACACGGGAAGGTGACACCGAAAATGGGTAGTGCAACCAGAATAATTCCTTCTTAATGTAATTTTTTTTGGTTCTTTTTCATAAAGAGTTAGAAATTTGCACATTCTTTTGAGCGTGAATACCTGATTATTTTCCATGAATATCTAATCCAGCTCTATTTTGATTTGAAACAGGATCTCTATTTCAGTATTGTTTATTGCTACAAAAGAGATTTCACTATTCTTGGTTGTCTTCTTTTCCATTCCACTTTTCACCAGTCACGAATTCACAGGAGAAACAATCTGTTGAAAATACTTCTGTGGAACTGTCCTAGATGTGAGATGGAGACATTAGATAAAATCTGTTGATTTTAGATTGGTTTTCCTTTCAAAAACTTACACATTTTAAGGACGAAAGATCTAGAAAATGGAAAGGATATCAGTCCAAAAAGGAATAAAAATCAAATGAATTCCCCATCGAAAACATTCGGTCAAGATATTAGGAAGGGTATAGGATTAGGGAGAAAAGTGAGGGAGAAGGGAAGGGAGAAAGTGCGAAGGAAGGAAAAATGAGATGGGAGAGGAGGAAAGAACAGAAAAGGGAACAGGTTTTTGTTGTCTTAAAAGAATGAGAAACCGAATTAAAGGGATGAATTAGAAATTAAGGCAATTTAAAAATGGTTAAGTAAAGTGGGACACGTTTTTGAGGAGGGCTTTTGAGGAATCTTTGAGAGAGGTTTGAAGTGGTTGGTAAAAAGGGTAACCATCAAATGGTACGAAAGAAATCATTCATTTTTTTGCATTAAATTAAGAAAAAAAGGGTCCTTTTTTCACTGTCATCTCCCTGGGTTACGAACGGTGGCACGATCCAGTCCGAAATGATCAAAAATGATTTTTCTCTCTAAAGC
>JAAYIO010000123.1 GCA_012523385.1 Methanomicrobiales archaeon | reverse complement strand
TTGATTTATTCGTGTGTGCAGGGATTATCCTATCTGCGTTGTTCAACCGTATTCCACCAGATGTGGGCTGTGCGGACCCCGTTTCCGAGGGTGAATCCCTCTCCGTCCTCTTTGAGAACCGTCTGGAAATAATTTCTGACCGTCTCTTCCTGGGCAGGTGTTGTGCAGTTCAGACGCTCCAGAAACTCTTCTACCGCTTCTTCTGCGCTTGCGTAGCGCGACTGCGCAAATCCCTGTTCTGCTGTCAGGTTTGCATAAATACCCATCTCGTAGAGAATCTGCCAGAGCCAGTCCGCAGTAGGTGCCCCGGGAAACCTTGCCCCGTGGAGGTGATGCCAGAGGTCAATATTTACCTGAACCCAGACGGGGGAGGTCAAAAACCAGAAGAGATGGACCGTTCCGCTACATGCGGCATGCATCCTTGCAAGCGCCTCACCCATATCTGCCATGGAAAGAGAAAACGAGGCGATCACGGCATCGAAGGGGGCACCGAGTTCATCAGGATTCACATCCTCCCATCGCTTTGGGATGATACTAATATTCTAAATATTTTCCTCATGTATCCGTGTCTCAAGCAGTTCACACATCACCGGCGATGGTTCGACAACGGTAACCGTGCAGTTTCGTTTCGCAAGCGGAATGGCATAGGTGCCCGGGCCGGCACCGATGTCGAGGACCCGTGATCCATTCGGGATGTTCATGGTTCTGAGTCGGGCAGCGGTGACTTCGTCATGCTTTTTATTCCCCTTCGTATATACGGTGTGTACTTTTTTCTTGTTGCCCCAGAAATGCCGGGTACTCCCATAATTAGGGACAGCACAGTGAGCCAGTTTGAGATTGCGCCACTGATCACGCCAAAAGGTGGAAGAGATGCTTCCCGTTGGGAGAGGTTGGATCATTGTTGGTTTAATGTTCATCACAATAAATTACATTTAAACTATTATCAACTGTTTGTTTTATTGAGATACTTTTTTTGATCCACAGAATGTCCGGGATGATGATCCTGTCTGATGAAAGAAATTACTTACGAAACCGTTCCTTCCGGTATCCTATGGTGGGGACTATCAATCCCAATTTCAGGATTACGTATAGTATAGGAACCATCTGCTATGAGAAAAAAAAGCGTAACCATTCAGCGTGAACGGTTACATCGTTATCATTTAGTTCCGAATCCGCACATCAGAGCGGATGGTAAGACAGCATTCACCGTTTTTAAACACCCGGACGGTGCCGCCACTCTCTGATATGGTAACGCCGATCGAAGGGACGATGCGGGTAAGAGACGCAATGGCCCGGTGCCTGCCTCCCAAACCATGGGGGAGGTTCAGGTCTTCTCCTTTTATATCGAGATACCGCCCGGCCGACTGGATTGACCCCGTGGTGTCCACCACAAAGACGCCGTCTAACTGCGCAAACTCCTTGACGCTCTCCCAGTTGTCGCGGTTGGTGATGTCACGCACTTCTTTCCTATGTCCCTGATAGGGATTGATGATCGCCGAGTGGGAATGGCACCCAATATCCTCGGTATTGCCGATGATAAACGCGGTGCCGATTGAGCGGCCTTCCCGTCCTTCAACCGCGATCTCTAGGGCTAACTGGAGGATGGCAGACATAACGCCCCGCGGCACCAGATCGTCAAATTCCTTGACACTGATGAACTCCTTGCCCTGACTGATGTCATAGATTAAAATCGCATACGGGAAGACACCGATGACGGTGCCTATCTCATACTTCTGAGCGATGTAGATCTGCACGGCGGCATCGTGCAGGTGGCGTTCAGATATCTCGAGGATGTCGTGCATCGTGAGGTCACGGAGGACATCGAGCTGGAGGTCCTTTACCCAGATGATGGGGATGTCACAGGTGAACTCTATTGGTTCGATAAAAGATACAATAGCCTTAGCACCCACATCGTTTGCGAGTGCTACGGCCGCATTCAGCATTGTCAAGGTCATAATAACTCCTTTACGAGCGCGGGAATAGCGGATGGTTTCTCTGCAACGGGAAAACCCAGGTGCCTGAGGCGTGCAATCTTTGAGACGGCATTCCCCTCTCCGCCTTCGATGATGGCACCTGCATGACCCATCCGCTTCTCAGGCGGTGCAGAGATGCCGGCGATATAGGTAACAAGCGGGAGGGTTGTTGAGGTCGCTCCCTCTTCTTCGAGGTTTCCGCCGACCTCTCCAATAAGGACGACTGCCTTTGTCCGGGGGTCTGACTCAAATCGTGCCAAAACATCGGAAAAGGTCTGCCCGATGACCGGGTCGCCGCCGATGCCGACAACGGTGGACTGCCCGATGCCCGCCCGCGTGAGCTCGTTTATCACCTCATACGTGAGGGTTCCGCTCCGCGAGATGATGCCCACGTGGCCGGGCATGGCAAGTTGTGGCGGCATAATGCCGAGTTTTACCTCACCCGGTGAGAGAATGCCGGGGCAGTTTGGCCCGATAACGGTGCACCCTTCCATCCGTGCAAAGGCAAGCGCCCGCATCGTGTCGTGCACCGGAATACCCTCGGTGATGGCAACTACGAGTTCAAGACCGGCACTTGCCGCCTCCATGATGGAGTCCCCCGCTGCAAATCCGGGAACAAAGAGAACTGATGTAGTTGCATCATGTTCTGCCACTGCTTCACGCACACTGTTATAGATGGGAACGCCGTGCACTATCTGGCCGCCTTTTCCGGGGGTGACCCCTGCCACTACCCCGCGTCCGCCGGTCTCCTGTGCATACTGGTTCATGAGATTGATGTGGAATGCTCCCTGATTGCCGGTTGCCCCCTGAACGATGGTGCCTGTCGTATGGTCGCCGTATATCATGCTGCTGCCTCCTTTACTGCCTGTCGCACGACATCCTCCATGGTGTCAAGCATCTGGTAACCGTTTTTGGCAAGGAGCGCCTTGCCTTCCTCTTCGTTTGTCCCGGCAAGACGGGTGATGACACGTTGTTCAACCCCTGCATCGATGATTCCCTTTGCCACTTCATCACAGCGGGTAATCCCGCCGAGGAGATTGACCACGATGACTTTCACCTCCGGCATACCTGCCACGAGACGTACGGCCTTCATGACGCGTTCCCGCCCGGCGCCGCCGCCGACATCGAGGAAGTTTGCTGCTTTGCCGTTGTAGTGTTTGATAAGATCAAGGGTGGACATGGTGAGTCCGGCACCGTTTCCGATGACCCCAATCGATCCGTCCAGTTCCACATACGAGAACCCGTTCTCTTCTGCCTCGCGTTCCCGCGGGGTGAGGTCGCGGTTTGCGGTGATTCCCTGCCGACCAAGGGCGTTGTCATCGACAATGAGTTTAGCATCAGCGGCAAAGACGCCCCGTGGGGTGGTCACAAGGGGGTTGATCTCTGCCAAAAGAGCGTCTGATGCACAGAATGCCTTGTAAAGGTTATTGATAACCGGCCCGAGTTCCTTCGGGGCAGTGCCCAGAATCTCGCGCATTACATATCCCGGCACCTCGGTGAGGAGCGGTGAGAATCCCCCACGGCGGAGGGCATGCGGATTCGTTTTGGCTGTCTCCTCGATATCCACGCCGCCGGTCTCTGCAAAAAGAATCACGGGCTCCCGTGTTGAGCGGTCGATGGTGATAGAGACATAATATTCATGGTCTATGGAAAGTTTTTCTTCCACAAGAATCGCCTTGGGGATGAGTCCCTTGATGGGAAAGGAAAAAAGGTGTTCTGCGGCAATCACGGCGTCTGCCTTTTTGGTGATGATGATGCCGCCTGCCTTGCCCCGTCCGCCCACATCGACCTGTGACTTGACTACGACGTCGTCGGTAAATCCGTCTAACGTATCACGGAGTTCATCCGGACTATTGATTACCACACCATTCGGGATGGGGATCCCGTGTGCTCTGAATATCTCTTTTGCTTCAAATTCAAGGAGTTTCATCCGTTATTTCCTCATTATTGTTTCATTCCCAATTCGAACCCGAGGTGAAGGGCCTTTAGATTAAGGTCCTCGGTGCCTTTCGGAACACTGTCGAGCACTGCCTGTTCAATGGCCTCACGGGACACCACACCGGTCGCGGTCACAAGAGCCCCGAGCATGATGATATTTGCGACAATGACCCGCCCAAGGGTATCTTTTGCCTCCCGCGTGGCGGGAATTTCGATGCACCCGCACTCAGGCCGTGAAAAGACCAGTTCTGTATCGACGAGCATCGTGGCCTCAGATGCCGCACAGGTGCCATATTTCTCAAATCCCTGTTGGGACATGATGACATAGATATCCGGACAGGCAACTTTTGGGTAAAGAATCGGTTCGTCATCGATGACAACCGCACTCATCGACGCACCACCCCGGGCCTCGGGTCCGTAGACCTGCGTCTGGACGGCGTGTTTATTGCCATACAGGGCTGCTGCACGGCCGAGAATCACCGCTGAGAGAATGAC
>JAAYIO010000122.1 GCA_012523385.1 Methanomicrobiales archaeon | reverse complement strand
GAAAGACCGTCATCACGATTGACGTAAACCCCCTCTCCCGCACTGCTCAGACGGCCACTCTGACAATAGTTGACGAACTAACGCGGGCACTCCCGAATATCACGCTGGCGTGCAGGGAAGATACCCCTGAAACCGGTGAGAAACTGATCGCGGCGCATGACAATACCCGCCTTCTTTATGCCGCATTACACAAAATGCAGGAGCACCTGACAAATGCTATGGATTGAAAAATACCGTCCCCAGACGTTTGATGAGATCAAGGGGCAGGATGCGGTCATTGCGATGATGCAGGCGTCCTCTGCCGACGGCATGCTGCCTCATCTGTTGATCAGCGACCGTCACGGAACGGGAAAGAGTGTTGCGGTGGAGTGCATCGCAAAGAAATTGTACGGCGATTTCTGGCGCGAGAACATGACCGTCATCCAGACGGGGGCACTCTTCCGCGGTGGCAGGGCCTATCTGGAAAGCGAGGAGAGGTTCTCTCATCTTTACAAGAAAGAGGCCAGTGTCATTGCAAACTACAAGTATATTGTGCGCTGGTATGCATCGGCGTAACCGCTCGATTCTGACTTTAAACTGCTCGTCTTTGATGAGACAGAGGCGATCACGTTTGAGGCCCAGCAGGCACTGCGCAGAATGATGGAACGGTATTCGGGGACCTGCCGGTTTATCTTTATCACACGAACGCAGAGTGTTATCATCCCTGCAATTGCCTCCCGTGCCCTGCCGCTCTTTTTCCGGCCGCTTCCGGATGATACCGTGCTCTCCCTGATGAAAGAGATTCTTGCAAAAGAGGGTATTTCGGATACGGTGTATGACAAAGACGAGATTGAGTTGATTGCCGCCGCTGCCCGGGGCGATGCACGAAAGGCCATCCTTTTCGCTCAGATGAACTGCGATGACCGGATTGAAGGCGGGTTTGAGGATTATCTGGAGTCAGAGACGGGCAATATTGCACGGTCGATATTCCGGCTTCTCCAGAACAGGGACTTTGAGAAGGCGAAGTCAGTCGTTGAGATGCTGATGCTCGATTACGGTCTCTCCGGCTCTGACGTGCTTGAGGAACTCTCACGAGCCAGAAAACAGGAATACAACGACCCCCGTATCACCATCGCGATTGCGAATGCTGATCTCATGATGCGGGATGCGGGCAATGAATTTATTCAGATGAATGCCTTTTTGTCCGGCATTATAAAAGAAGTATTTTCGGCAGAATAACTTATTCTGCCCGTTTCAAAAGAGATGCAAGGATTCTCTCTTTTTTAATCCGTGCGTCGTCTGCGGCCTTTTCCACCCGCTTCTTCATGTCTTCAAAGTCTGCATGGGATGTGGTGTCCACGACTTTTTTCACCGGGGTATATGCCGATTCACGGAACCGCGGGATGAAGTCGATCATCTTGCCGTTGGTGAGCAGTTTTGCATCCCCCGGCCCATCGGTTACATACCCAATCTTCTTCATGGTGACACCGGTGGAACGCACGACATCGATCACGGCATTGGCATCCTCCGGACGGGTCACCACAAGGAGGGCGTCGATTGAGACGCCGAGGTAGTCAATCTCGAGGGCGTCTAACATTTTGAGCACGACTGGGTCAATGAGGGAACGGAGTTCCTTTTCTTCAATGACAATGCGGCATCCGGCCGTCTCTGCCATCTCGTAGGCATCGCCGCGGAGGCCGCCGTTTGTGACATCCGTCATGGTGTGGATTTTGGTGAGCACATCACTTTTCAAGAGCGCAACACATGCCTTGAGGAAGTTCAGGTTGATGGTTCGCTCGACTACCTCAGGGAAGCCGGAGTAGATTGCGGCGGTCGCAATGGTGCCGCCGCCTGCTCCGGTGGTCATCAAAATAACATCGCCGGGTCGGGTGGCTTTCCGGGCGGTGAGGTGGTCAGCGATGCCGACGGCACCCACACAGCCGGTCATGCGGTTGCCAAGCACCATAT
>JAAYIO010000121.1 GCA_012523385.1 Methanomicrobiales archaeon | reverse complement strand
TTTTATCGGATGGAATGAGAAGATATCTGCCAGTTTCTTGACATAACCGTCAATATCCGCGTCTAATTTCGGGCAGAAGATGACGAGGATCTTGCCTCGCAATAAATCCGAATGAAATCCTCCGTAGGCAAAAGGAACACAGTCAGCTGCTATCAGCAGATCAGCATTGTGGAAATATGGATTGGATGCGTTCAGAAGGCTGAGCTGAACCGGCCACTGGCGCAGTTCTGATGGTACATCACCTGATGAAGCCTGTTGCCCGGTGGCATGAACATTCGGGGTGATTGTTTGGGCGGCCGTTCCCGGACAGGTAGCAAACGGATTTTTTGCCCCTCCTGTGGGTTTTGAATGACACCCCCCTGCATTATGATCCGGAATGGGAAGACCATTCTCAATCAGGTATTCAATTGCCTGATTATAGAGTTCTGTCTCCCCGTGCCCGGCAAGGTGCTCGAGATGGGCCCGGATAACTCCTTTCCCCTGTTTCACGACGTTTGCCATCACAACCTTCTCGTTATAGGGTTCTGCTTCGCGTTCGATGACCGTGATTGCCCCCTCCGGACATGTCCCCATGCAGGCCCCGAGGCCGTCACAGAAGAGATCGCTTACGAGGCGTGCTTTTCCGTCGATGAGCTGAAGTGCTCCTTCCGGACAGTCGGGGATGCACTCGCCGCAACCCGTGCATTTGTCTTCATCGATGTTGATTATTTTTCGTTTCATGTATATTCACTTCAGGGTGCCGATAGTAATCAGATGGACGGCATCGTTTAAAAATTCGTGTCTGGTTGGGAAGGACACATGGCGCTGTTGGAAAGGTACTAAGTGACCGCTTAGATTCCTAAAAAAAGCTCTGAATAAATTTTTCTTTAAGAAATGCAAAACAGCTTGCTGATACTCCTTGGAAAATTAATCGAATTGCTGAATTCTCATTGTTTCCCAAAGCAATTTCTGAATACCCCTACCGCCTTTAAATGCATACTTCTGAGTCCTGGTGATGAGGATTTAGTGTCATATTTGGGTCAATAACTGCAAATTGCGAAATTTTATCGGTTTAACTGTTTAGTTGCCTGGCATAATCTTAAATACCCCATTGTTGATTAGAGGAGTCATGGTAAGGAGGAATGTTATCCTGAAACACTGGTCGTGCACATATTCTCTACCATAATAAGGAGCAAAGAAAATGTCAAACATAAGCAAACATGAAGCCGGAAAAACCACGGATGAAAAATTCAACGTTGCAGATTCTGCGTTTGAAAGAGGCGAAAAAATTTCATCGGCCGAAGTCAAAGTTGGAGATGCAATGTTTAAACATGGCAAAGACAAGGTTTCGTCCGAACCCGAATGTGAAGAGAAATACATCGAGAACGTAGCGACCCGTCGTGCAGAAAAGGCAATGGCCCACGCTGCAGAAAAACCAAAATCTGTGATCAAGAAATAATAATGAAAAGGTCCCGATGAACCGATGCCCGCTGAATTACTGCTGTTAATAAAACAGGACAGACCTATAG
>JAAYIO010000120.1 GCA_012523385.1 Methanomicrobiales archaeon | reverse complement strand
TGTCAAAGATCCGCAGAGGGTCGGGTGACGGAACGACGCGTCGCCACGCAGTCCCGTCCTGCCGGAAAACCCAGCCGTGAGCTGCTTCAAGAGCCTCTGCTTCAGGCTGAGCATAGACCGGGCCGACGAACTTTGTCGGATTATTGAACGCAGGATCGTCTGCTGACACCTCCACCATCGTGATAAGGGCGGCAAGAGGCTGATCTTTGGGAAGGATATTGGTGAGTTCCTGTTCAATGAGGTAGCCGATCATCCCCTCGGTCTCGGCTCCGAGGACATCCAGAGGAAACACTCCATCATCTCCTCTTTCGGCTGCAACAGCGGCCTGGAGGGCAAGCAGACCCACCTGAGGGCCATTGCCGTGGGAGATCACGATCTCGTGCTCTGATGTGATCGGTGCAATTGACTTTGCTGCCGCCCGGATATTTTTACGCTGTGCGTCTGCGGTCATCGGTTCTTTCCGGCGCAGAAGGGCATTACCGCCCAGAGCTATTACTATTCTCATTGTTTGTCACCTCCGTTTTCATTCACTGCACAGGCATCATCCGCAAGGGTTGCGACCATGATGGCCTTTATGGTGTGCATGCGGTTCTCTGCCTGATCAAACACGATGGAGTAAGGCGACTCAAAGACCTCGTCAGTGACTTCCAGCTCTGATATGCCGGTTGTACGGAACAGTTCCTCGCTTGTCTTGGTATTGCGGTTGTGCAAAGACGGCAGACAGTGCATAAAGTGCACGTTCGGGTTTTTGGTGGCACGGATGACATCCATCGTGACCTGATAGGGTAAAAGGAGACTGATGCGTTCGTCCCAGATCTCATCCGGCTCCCCCATCGAGACCCAGACATCGGTGTAGATGAAATCCACGCCGTTAACCGCCTCTGGGATGGATTCGGTGAGGGTGAGTTTTGCACCACTTTCCGTTGCAATCTTTTTGCAGGTGGTTACGAGTTTCTCTTCAGGCCAGAGTGAGTGAGGCCCGCAGATGCGGATATCCATGCCAAGTGTTGCAGCGCCTACCATCAACGAATTACCCACATTGTTGCGACAGTCTCCCATATAACAGAAGGAAATTTCTTCCGGTGGGCGGTTGGTGAACTCCATCATCGTGAGGATATCGGCGAGGATCTGGGTCGGATGACATTCGTCGGTGAGTCCGTTATAGACGGGCACGCCGGCATGTGCGGCGAGTATCTCTACGCTCTCCTGTGCAAATCCCCGGAATTCAATCGCGTCATAGAGGCGTCCGAGGACACGGGCGGTGTCTTTAATGGACTCATTACGGCCCATCTGTGAGCATTCCGGCCCGAGATAGGTGACGTGTGCACCCTGATCCCGTGCGGCAACCTCAAATGAGCACCGTGTCCGGGTGGACTCTTTTTCAAATATTAAAGCTATCTGGCGGCCTTCCAGGTACTTCCGTTCAGTTCTGTTCTTCTTTGCAGTCTTGAGTTGTACTGCAAGAGCAAGCAGTGCCTTTAGTTCTTCGGCCGTAAAGTCCAGCAGTTTCAGAAAATGTCGGTGACAAACGATCTCAGTGACGGTCTGTCGGGGTAGGGTTATTGGTGCCTGCATGATGAAAACTATCCTCTGGTTCTGATCTAAGCCGTGCTTTCTCACATGGCAAAGATACCGAACAGCATACCACCGGTA
>JAAYIO010000119.1 GCA_012523385.1 Methanomicrobiales archaeon | reverse complement strand
CGTGCGGGGTCGGTCACCGGAAAAAGCAGAAAATCTCCGTCACGGACGGGTTTAAATGTCGTATCCAGAACACCTTCACGAATCAACTGCTGCCGCATGGGCTCCCCTTCTTTTACCGGCACGCGGACGCACCACTGCTCCTGTTTCACCTGACCACCTCCATTTATTGTCTTTCTCTTCTATGTGTTATGTACATGGATAATTATATACAGCGGATACGGGATGGTTCGCTGAAACTTCACGCACTTGAGAATGAGATGGCGGCAGATGCAGCGATATCTGTGCGCCGTTCCTTCATAGAGGAAGAGACAGGGGTATCCCTTGGTGTACTGGGTGAGTATGCCATCACAACAGAACGCGTCGTTAAACGCAACTGTGAGAATATGATCGGCGCTGTTCAGGTGCCAGTCGGCGTGGCAGGACCCCTGCTGGTAAAAGGGGAATATGCAGATGCGGCATATTATCTCCCTCTTGCCACCACCGAGGGTGCCCTTATTGCATCAGTGAATCGAGGTTGCCGGGCTATTACCACGGCGGGCGGTGCCGAGGTGCGCATCCAGCGTGACGGCATGACACGTGCACCGGTCTTTGCCTGTGACAGTGTGCCGCATGCGGTTGAAGCGGCACGCTGGGTGGAGGGGCATTTCACGGTGCTTGCAGAAGCGGCGTCCACCACAACCTCACACGGACGACTGGAGCATATCACGACCCATATCGCAGGTACCAGCCTGTATGTGCGGTTTGAATTTTTCACCGGTGATGCGATGGGGATGAATATGGTCACGATAGGGAGTGAAAAAGCAGCAGAAATAATTGAGAGAGAGACCGGTGTCCGTCTGGTCGCCCTCTCAGGCAATCTCTGCACCGACAAGAAACCCTCAGCGGTAAATGTGGTGATGGGCAGGGGCAAAACTGTTGCAGCAGGGGTGTTTCTCTCTGATGCTATGGTAAAAGAGATCCTTAAGACCGATACTAAATCTCTGATTGAGGTCAATACCCGGAAAAATCTGGTGGGCTCAGCCCGTGCGGCATCTCTCGGATTCAATGCTCATGCAGCAAATGTCATTGCAGCAGTCTTCCTTGCCTGCGGACAGGACCCGGCGCATGTGGTGGAGGGCAGCAATGCGATCACCACGGTGGACTCGGTGGATGGCGGGGTCTATGTCTCGGTAACCCTGCCCTCCCTACAGGTAGGGACTGTTGGCGGTGGAACAGCGATTGAGACTCAGCAGGCATGTCTCCAGATCCTCGGTGTCGCAGGCGGTGGAGTGACATCCGGGGCAAATGCCCGTGCCTTTGCAGAAGTTATTGCGGCAGGCGTGCTTGCAGGAGAACTCTCTCTTCTCGGTGCGCTTGCGGCAGGACACCTCGCGCGGGCGCACAAAAAGCTTGGTCGGGGATAAACCCCATTTTTTTCAGGTAAACCAGCGCATCATCAAAACTGCGTCTTCTGCATTGTTGTAGTAGCTGTCAAGGATGAGGACTGGCGCGTATCCATGCTTCTGATAAAATCGCTGTGCGTCCTTATTTGAAACACGCACCTCAAGCTGCATCGCCTCTGCCCCGAGGACCATACATTCAAATTCAATGCGTAAAAGGAGTTTACCGCCGATTCCCTGCCCCTGAGCGAATGAGGGTACGGCAATATTCATGATATGGCCATAGACTGCCTCTCCCGTATTTTCCATCCCAGCAGAGACAAAACCGACAATAATATTGTTTTTTTCTGCAACAAAAAAAAGGCCAGGAAACAGGTCAAACACATCCTGAAATGCAGACTCATCCCACGGATCCGGAAATAGTCCATATTCAATGGTACAGATGCCGGGCAGGTCTGTTTGTCGGGCCCGGCGAATCCGGATATCAGTATTCTGCATTCACGTCTGCACTCCGCTTTTGGATACTCATATTAAACCTGAAGACCAATAAATAACGCACCCGAAACCTTTTGGCAGGAATATTCGTTATGGTTCAGATATTTAGTTTTCAGGCATTTCGCCCCCCGACAGCAGTGGCACAGGATATCGCCTCTGTCCCGTATGATGTGGTATCCACCGAAGAATCACGCGCAGTTCTCAAAGAGAATCCGCAGAGCTTTCTCCAAGTCATCCGCTCGGAAGCCACGCTCCCTAAAGATACCGACCCTGCATCGGCAGTGGTTTACGAGACTGCTGCGGCAAATCTCCAAAAAATGGTTGTGGATGGTCTTCTCGTGCAGGACAATGAACCCGGCATCTATCTCTACCGTGTCAAGCAGGGCGGCGCCATCTACACCGGTTTTGTAGCAAATGTGAGTGTGGAAGATTACCGGAAAAACCGCATTAAACGCCATGAGCATACCCGCTACGACAAGGAAGCAGACCGGACGCGCCATATCGACACAACCAATATGCACACCGGTCTTGTGGTCCTTCTTTACCGGGATCCCGGAGAGATATTCCCTTATATTGCCTCCCTGATTCCGGAAGGTGCGCCTGACGGCGTAGCAAAGAATGCCGGAGCGGTGCATGAGGTATTCCGTATTGCAGATGCTGGGGCAATCGCCACCCTGCAACAGATGTTTTCAAACGTTGATGCATTCTACATCGCAGATGGGCATCACCGTGCCAAATCCTCCGTCAATGTCGCAGATAAACGTAGCGAGGAAGGAACGTTGACATCCGAATCCGAACGGTTTATGGCAGTCGTCTTTGCTGAGAATCGGGTGAAGATTCATGGCTACAGCAGGCTGGTACGGGATCTGGGAGAGTATACTCCTGAGACATTCATGGCCGGACTTTCTGAAATCTTTACTATCAGGCCCTACGGTGAGATTGAGGACACGGTCTTCTGCATCCCGCCGTTAACTGAGTCTGCAAAACCCGTGCATGTAATGCACATGTACATGCCCAGTGTCTGGTATGAGCTCTCCTGCCCGGTAAATGCGACAGAAGACCGGATTTCTTCACTGGACGTCTCAGTTCTCCAAAAGACAGTTCTGGAAGGAATGCTCGGCATCACTGACCCGCGTGGTGATGCACGCCTGGAATTTTTGGGCGGCGCACGACCCCTGCGTGACCTGCAGGAACGGGTGGATT
This sequence comes from Methanomicrobiales archaeon, assembly GCA_012523385.1. GTDB lineage: Archaea > Halobacteriota > Methanomicrobia > Methanomicrobiales > Methanomicrobiaceae > Methanogenium. Next base: position 6,674 of record JAAYIO010000119.1, on the reverse strand, counting down.
CGGGTGAGTTTACGCTTGCATTCTCGATGCAACCTGTCCAGGTGGATGACGTGCTGAGCATTGCAGACGGTGGCGGTGTGATGCCACCGAAGTCCACATGGTTTGAACCAAAACTCCTGAGCGGTCTTGTGCTTCATTCACTCAAATAATTATTTTTTCGGCTATCTTTCCCCGAATTGTTCGTATTTTATAATTCAGCATTAATTAGAAAAGATATTTACTTGTCGGATGTCATATCAATATTTATTAGCCAGTATCATTAAATTTCATTACGGGAGGCTTTCTTTATGAATAAATATGGGGGGGGACTTCTTCTGCTATTCGTGGCTGCGGTATGTTGCTGTGGCTGTGTGTGGGGGGATTCAATATTTTCTGGGGGGCATTCCCAAACATTTGGTCCGGGTATTCCCGATGAGCCAAGCACAGGAGTGACCCTTGATGAAGCGCTGGCTGATCTAAGCATTAGCCAGAGTGAAGGGATGGTCTCATTTCGTACGCAGTCGTTTCTTGCCGTGCGGGGAAATCAGATGACAGGGGACGGGCGTGCTATGTCATGGGCGCTGTTTGCACAACCGGTGAATGAAACCCGGACAGTTGTTCTCATTTATACTGAACGGGGGTGGAGCGAGTATGAGTGGTTAGAAACGATTCCCTATATTCCTTTTGACCCAAGGGAAGTTCTCACCCCAGATGAAATATTCAGTATTCAGAAAGAAAAGATATCTGAGCATTTCAGCAAACCGGGCGCTGAGGTAGATATATTCCTTAGTAACGGCACATATGTGACTACGATAAACGGGCCTGATATCTATGAGACATTCCGGTTTGATGCTTATACAGGGGAGTGGATACCATAAAACTGATACCAGAGATATCTGATGAGCATGCCATCCTCTCAATCGATTTTCTCGCTGGGTTCACTATTTTTATTCTGGCACTGGTCATGGTGATATCACTTGTTCCGGGGATTCTTGCCGGACTTCAGAGTGAGAATATTGATTATGATGCCGTTGCCTACCGGACATCAGTTATTCTGGTTGAGGATCCGGGTGCACCGGATAATCCGCCATGGAATTTGATTAATATAGAGTATAAAGACGACATCCAGCGTCTGGGCCTTGCGGTATCCAAGGATACCCCCAATATTCTGTCGCGGGGAAAGGTCGATAAATTCTTTAATAATAATCCTGATTTCAGGTTCACTGCGGATGATTACCGTAAGAAGGTTATCTTTGGTGACCTCACGTATCTCTATAATATCTCCCTAAAGGTGGATGGAGAAAGTGAGATATATTATGCGGCAGGTGGAGATCCGGTGCCAGAATTCCAGTATGGATATATGCGCCGTCTGGTCAAGGTGAAGGAGCCTTCAGTTGCTGAAATTATTTTCCCCGTCTATCCATCACCGAAATATTCCGAAGAACTTAACGCGAGCGACAAAACGGTATCTGCGAATTTTTCAGTCCATATTCCCTATGAAGTTCTCATAAACCGGTCTGTGAATCCTGCATACCGGATTGATCCCCAGTCAGAACAACTCAGGATTATTCTATCAAATATGTATTCTCACATAGGTCCAGACATCATCGAGGATAATTTTACCCTCACTAAGGTAGAGATTTACAAGCCGGTTGGTGGTGGTGTTTCGATTCCTCTTCTGGGTTCGGGGGCGTTTGACAATGACACCTATTCCCTTACAATTAATGGTACACAGTATCCGGCAAACTTAGACGGTTATGATGGGAAAGTCAGAAACTCGGAGATAGTAATGGTTCTGTACCCCCCATTGGATTTTTCAAATGAAATCACGAGTTCCCTAAATGTAAATTTCTCATTCTCCTATGAGTTTAGTGGTGTCCTTTCCAATCATACGTACCTAACTGGAATGCACCAATATGACTACAATCCAATCAATGTGACACAACCTGAACTTAAGGACGCCGTGATGGAGGTGGCGATATGGTAATGAATGACGAGGGGCAGCTCTATACAATTGAGGGCGTCACTGCAGGAATAATCATGCTCGTGACGGCGTTTACTATCTTTAATTCCGGCATTGTGTATACTCCGGGGGATGCCCATATATCGGATATGCAAATACAGCAGCTGGGGTATGATGCCCTGCTGATGATGGATACCCCAGGAGAGATGGCTCCTTTGTCTGCAAGTCCGCTTGCATTGATGATTCTGAACAAAAGCAAGATAAATCCGGATACCGAATTTGTTCATTCATTTCCCCATTATTTGTCATTGGGGACAGGAACCACTGATATTGTTGATAGTCTTGAGTACAATGCAACGATCTATCATAGAGTGACGCATGGGGGTGTGGAAAAGGTTCAGTCATATCTTTTCAGTAGTTCTCCCAATAGTGAAGTGAGTCTGCTGACCCGTGAACCTGCCATCAGCGTGACCCGCTACGTGTGGTTGCCCCGCAGTCCAACCGGATATGGAGCCAGTGAATATGATAACGAAAAACAGCTGGTTCTTCTGGAGGTGCTCATATGGAGACGCTAAACGACGAAGGACAATGGATCGTGATGATGGGTTTTCTTGTGGCAATCGGCATGTTCATGCTCGCCATTGTGATCAGCCAGGCACCGCTTGTCGGTCAGACGACCGCTGAGTCGGTGATTGAATTCCCAAAAAATGAGGTGCAGGACTTGCGGGGCAAACTGGTTTCAATGACGAGTACGCTACCGGACGATACTAATCGTCTCACTCTTCAGAAACGTTTCCGTGAAGACATTGCACTGCTCTCGATGTCGCGGAATAACGCGATAGCAGGTTTTGGCATTGACCCATTAAATAACGGAAATTACTGGCATGAAAACGGCACGTACAAGGATATTGAATATACCTATCACCAGATTAACATCTATTACAATAATGGCATCACCAAATACAATGAAAACCTGCTGTTACCCGAGAAGATCCAGAGGTAAGGGAAATGAAAAAGATGTTCAGAAACATGAATGATGACGGCGTCTCAACGATGACAGAGTATCTCACGCTCACGACAGTGCTGGTTACGATGTTTATCATCATGATGTTTGTTGTGAACGCGACCCTGATGGAAGGTCCGTCGAATACACTCAAATATCACTCATATGTAGATATAGGAAACGGCGTGAGTGTGCGGATAGTGGATCTCTACGTCATTGCACCAAGTGAGGGAACTATCCGGACACAGCTTTACCTTCCGGATACGGTGGCAGGAGATGAATATGAGGTGGTAATGGATGATGGAGTCAGTGGGGTCGATCAGTTTATCAGAGTAACAGACGGTTCGGTTTTCGCAGATGTGGCAATATCGGGCATCGGTGCCACAAGAGGCGTTAAGGGCAGAACCACCGGGAGTGGATATAACCTTATTACCTATGACTCTTCAGGGGTGTAAATTTCAATGTTGGCAGATATATGGAAAGATGAATCAGGGGTTTCTGAAGCGATTGGATTTATTCTGGTGTTCATGATTGTAATACTGGGAATATCAATTGTGACACTCTATGGATACCCGGTGCTTGCAGATGCAAGAATCAGTTCAGATGAGAAGATCATGGAACAGAATATGATTGTCCTCCAAAGTGACATCAAAATTCTGACCAGAAACAATGTGCCGTACCGTGACACAACCATGGGGGTCTCGGGTGGTAGCATATTTGTGACCAATTCGACGGAGGCAGAGAACAAGGGTGGTGGATATTTCAACATCACATTCTTTAATAAATCGACGGGAGGTCCAGAGAGTAGAATATATTACCCCGGTTCGCTGGAATTTGTCTCTGATGAAGGCACGGCAGTGATCTCAGTTACCAATGGTGCTGTGGTCAAACGGCAACTGGATCAGAATGGCTCAGTCATGGTCTCTGACCCTCGTTGGTTTTATGATGAAACTAACGGAAAGAAGACACTTGTCATCTTCATGACAACCCTTAAATCAACACGTCAAATGACCTTGGGAGGCATCGAGACCATACAGATGAGAATGTTGGACGCACCTCATGTTGAGGATCAAGATTACACAAAAGGTGGTGGTATCGCACAGAATGTGAAAATTGAGTATTATTATGGTCTGAATGATAAATATTCCCGTGCATGGGAGAACTATTTAACGGGCCCTTATATTGTGCAAAATGGATTTTTAAGGGCATCCTTTGAAAATTCGGATATCTATTGGTTGAGCGTTGACCGACTGATCATAAAAGAATATATAATAGAAATCCTCTGAATATAATTCCAAAATATTTTGGCACTTTTTGATTTCAGACCCCTTCCGGGGCATTTCGAATGAACGAGATGATGCTGGCATTTCTTAGATTCAGTGTGAAATTATAAATTTAGCACCCAGATTCTCGAAATCTATACTCAAGTTACGAGACCGTCAGCCAACAGACGGTTTTTGGTAAAGGTTTGTGTGAGATTAGACGGGAAGGTCTCATTTTCTTGATTATAGTTGATTAAATCGTCATGTGTATGCCTTTATTAAACAATATATGATTTATCTGGAAGGAATGTTAATCTCAAGTGATCTATGATTCACATTCCTGAACGAGAATAAAGCAAGAACAGGATTATTCTTATGTCTGATACAAAGAAAAAATTTGGAAAGGAAGGGGCCAGCAACATGGATGAAATCGCAAAGACACTCTTTGCACCGGTATATCCGGTCATTGCTGAAAATATTGTACAAAGATTTGGGATTACGTCAGGCACCTGCGTTGACCTTGGTAGCGGACCTGCCTCACTTGCGATAGCGATTGCACGCCAATCAGACCTTTCGGTCATTGCACTGGACTTTTCAGATGATATGCGTGAAGCGGCCATGCGCAATATCAATGAAGCAGGATTATCTGAGCGCATTAATCTGCTGCATAGTGATGTGCATGCGATTCCGCTCGATGACGACTCCACGGATCTCATTATCAGCAGAGGATCCATCTTTTTCTGGGATGATATTCACACGGCATTTCGGGAAATATATAGGATTTTGAAAACAGGTGGAAAAACCTATATCGGTGGCGGATTCGGCAACGCACAGTTAAGGGATGAGATATCTGCTGCCATGATCAAAAAGAATCCGGACTGGAAGGAGTTTAATAAAAAAAATATCTCACCGGAGAATCTTGAACGGTTTCGTGCCATGCTCGATGATATTGGTGTTCCCAAGTATGAGATGATCCTCGGGGACGAAGGATTCTGGATTGTGATCACAAAGACTACATCAGGAGCATTGGCGTGAAATGTACAGTATGTGAAACCGGCTGTGAAATCGCGGAGGGAAAGAGTGGTCGGTGTAAGATGTACATCAACCAGAATGGAATTATTGTTGAGCGATTTCCCGAATCCTATCTGACGATGTTGCCCATCACCATCGAGACGGTGCCAATGGTGCATTTTGCTCCAAAGTCAAAGTTCTTTCAGGTGAGCACGGTTGGGTGCAATTTTATCTGTCAAGGGTGTGTCTCAGAGACGCTGACGGCACTTGCTGATGCAGTTGCAGGTGCCCTCCAGACGGCAACGCCTGAGATGGTGGTGCAACGTGCCAAAAAACAGGAATGCGTAGGTATTGTCTTTTGTCTGAACGATCCGACCGTTTCCTACTATTCGTTCCTCGTTCTTGCACAGAAAGCAAAAAAGGCTGGCCTATATGTTGGGTGCTCGACAAACGGGTATTTCACGGAATCAGCCATACGGGGACTTATGCCGTATCTTGACTTTGTCAATATCGGTCTGAAAGGCTTTTCCGATGAACGCTACCGTGAATGTGGTGCTGCGTCCTCAGAACCGGTATACCGCAACATCAAGATCCTGCATGATGGTGGGGTGCATGTGGAAGTCTCAGCGATGTACATCAATGGGGCGGATGACGAGATCCTAAATGCCGCAAAACGAGTGGCCGCGGTATCCCCGGACATCCCATTTCAGGTGATGCGGTTTGTGCCGTTTGGAGAGGCAGCACCCAATCTTGAACCAACGATTGCTGCATCTGAGGGCATCTCTGATCGCATCAGAGCGGTTTTAAATCATGTGTATCTCTTCAACTCACCCGGAACAGAGTATCTCAACACCATCTGTCCTGAGTGTGGGAAAACCGTCATTGCACGGGAATTTTATGGCCCAATGGGATGCAGAGTAGTCTCTGTTCAGGATGAGGGGAGATGCACCTGCGGGTGGCAGACACCTATCAGGGGCCCAATAACCGAGGAACAGTATACTGAATTTGGTATGCTCGGCGGCTACCGCACCACACGGGCGATTGAGATGGCCCATGCTATCCTTGTCACCCTTGGAGTAAGGGATGACGAAGAACTGGGTGATGTGCTCGGAGAGATTGTTCGGGAGGATTTCATCCGTGGCATGCATGACCGCATTCAGCAGATTGGTTCATGGATTGAACTCATCGAAGACCTTGCTCGCCGTGCAGGCAAAGAACAAGAGGGGCGAACACTTATTGCACACATTCAGGAAAGGGTAACCATCATTACCGAAGGCAGTGCTCGTGCCACAAGCCACCCGGATGTCTACTACTCAATGGGATATCCTCTTTTTGCGCTCAATGCCGAGCGGTTTGAAACCAATCTTGTTGAAGCAGCAGGCGGCACCTGTGTGAATAAGCGTATGGAGCGGAAAGGAAAACCCGGCGTAAATATCCCGGCAGATGAGCTCAATCT